>JAFGWC010000105.1 GCA_016937695.1 Bacteroidales bacterium | reverse complement strand
TTTTTTTGAGCACTCAGTTAACATAACAGTTTTCAAACCAACAAGTCAATAGTTTTTTTTATTTTTTTCACTATATTTTTTATCATTTAAGATAATGTTTATTGGTTTTTTTTGCCTGCCAACGAGTTGAGAAACTACACCACAATCAAAGATTATGCAATAGGATTTTTAATTTTTTTTTCTTTTTTTTAAAATTTATTAATTTTAACCAAAATATTGTTATTTTTTATCTAAAAACAGCAATATTTTAAGTTTTTTCTTATATTTTAATAAACTTTTTAATAAGATTTATTTTAATAATTTTAAAATATCTTTTTCTAAATCTTGAGGTTTTTTACTTGGTGCGAACCTTTTTATTACATTTCCATTTTTATCAATTAAAAATTTTGTAAAATTCCATTTTATATTTGAGCCAAAGGCGCCTTTTTTTTCTTCTTTTAAATATTTATAAAGAGGGTGTGCATTTTCTCCATTTACTTCAATTTTTTTAAACATTGGGAAACTTACCCCATAATTTAAAGAACAAAATGATTGTATTTCTTGATCACTTAATGGATCTTGATTAGCAAATTGATTACAGGGGAAGCCTAATATTTCAAATCCCTGATCTTTATATTTTTTATATAATGATTCTAATCCTTCAAATTGAGGTGTAAAACCACACTTACTCGCAGTATTAACAATTAAAAGAACTTTATCTTTATATTCTTCTAATTTTATTCTTGTATTATCTATTTTTTCTACTTCATAGTCATATATTTTCATAGTTATCTCCTATTAATCGTATGCGATTTAATTAAAATATATTAATTTTTATCTGTATTGTAAAGACTTTTTAATATAAATTAATATAAATATCTAATTTTTATTTGATTTATAACAAATCTGTAATTTATAATTCTTAACAGAAAGGAGTTCAAAATGAAAAAAGGTTTAATGGCATTATTATTTTTATTATCAATTAGCATTATGAGTTGTGATTTATTTTTCACACCATCTGATATCTATTTTTGGTCTCTAGTTGATGAATATGATACGACTACCGAAAACCCGATAGAAATAAAACTTACATATAAAACAGTTTTTATAATGACTAGAGGAGAAAATGATTCAACTCTAAATGATACAGCAGGATACGATACCAAAGAAGAAGCTTCTGCTGTATTAGAAAGTACAAACTTCGTATTAAGCGAAAATACTAATGAAATTATATTTGATAATTCAAATCATAATATAGAAGTAAAGGACCTTTCTCAAACTGAAGGAGTTGGAGATTTTCATATCTTTCAAATTTTTGAAATTAGTAATATAATTAAAGACAAAATTTATGTTATCCACGGAGAAACAACAGGATCACAAGGCTCTGTTGACAGTGCAGATATCAAAGTAATTTTTAAGTAGAGGGAAAATGATTTATAGAGAACTTGGAAAAGACAAAGTAAAAGTTTCACAATTAGGTTTTGGATGTATGCGATTTCCTACAATTGATGGAGATACAAAAAATATTGATATAGCTGCAACAACAGACTTATTAAGATATGCAATAAATAATGGTGTTAACTATATCGATACTGCATATCCTTACCATGATGGAATGAGTGAAGTCGTTGTTGGAGAGATTCTAAATAAAGAAAATTTAAGACACAAAGTTAATCTTGTTTCTAAATTATCTTTATGGATGATAAAATCTAAAGATGATCTTGAAAAGTTTCTTGATGATCAATTAGAAAGATCTCATCAAACTTATTTTGATTTTTATTTAGTACATGCACTAAATAAAGATTACTGGAAAAAAGTAAAAGAATTTGATGTTTTATCTTTTTTAGATAAAGCAAAGAAAGAAGGTAAAATAAAATATGTAGGATTTTCATTCCATGATGAATCTTTAGACTTATTTAAAGAGATTGTTGATGGGTATGATTGGGATTTAGCACAAATACAATACAATTATTTAGATAAGTATTATCAAGCAGGTATAGAAGGATTAGAATACTGTGAATCAAAAGGAATTGGTTGTGTAATAATGGAACCTCTTAAAGGAGGACATCTTGCAAACAATCTTCCTCCAGAAGCAGAAGAAGTATTTAAAAAAGCAAATAAAAACGATTCATTTGCTTCCTGGTCATTAAAATGGTTACTAAACCAAAATAATGTAAAAGTAATTTTAAGTGGAATGAATGATTTAAATCAGGTTATTGATAATATTGATACCACTTCAAAATACAGTGTTAATAGCTTATCAGAAGAAGAAAAAGCTACAATTGATAATGTTCTTGAAATCATAAACAAAACAAAAAGAATAGACTGTACAAATTGTAAATATTGTATGCCTTGCCCACAAGGTGTTTTAATTCCAAATAATTTTGCATATTACAATAAATATTATAATTTTGATTGTAAAAAAAATAGAGAAAGTATTAAAGGAATGTACAATTCAATTTTTATTGATAGTGAAAAAGCCAGTGCTTGCATAGAATGTGGCTTATGTGAAACACATTGTCCTCAACATCTAAAAATAAGAGATTTATTAAAAGATGTTAGCACTTTGTTTGAATCATAAAATTTATTACATA
>JAFGWC010000104.1 GCA_016937695.1 Bacteroidales bacterium | reverse complement strand
AATACATATTTAAAAATTATATCTTGAAATATTTAAGAAACAGAATTATTGCATTACTGATATTAATTTTTTTTTACAGTAATGCTATTTTCTCGCAATCGGGAAATTACAATGTGGGCGCCAGATCTTCAGGACTTTCTGGTGCATCTGTTAGTTTAATTGATGTTTGGTCGCAATATTATAATCAAGCCGGTTTGGCTTATTTAGATGATATTACAGTTGGATTAGCTTATAAAAATGAGTTTTTTGTTAAAGAGTTGGCAACAAACTCAATTGCTGTTGCTGTGCCAACAAAAACAGGCACTTTTGGCTTAAACTATAATTATTTTGGATATCCAAAGTTTAATGAAAATAAAATTGCTTTGGCTTATGCTAAATCTTTTGGGAAAAAAATTGCTGTTGGAATTCAACTCGATTATATTTACACTCACATCGAAGGTGAATATGGAAATCAAGGTGTTGCTGCAGGCGAAATTGGTATTTTATCAAATCCTTATAAAGATTTATACATAGCCGCTCATGTTTTTAATATTTGGAATGCTAAGGTTTCGGAATATGATGAAACTAATTTGCCAGTAATATTTAAACTTGGCGCATCTTATAAATTATATGAAATTGCCTTGTTAAGTGTTGAGTTAGAGAAAGATATAGATTATCCTGTTATTTTTAAAACAGGCGTTGAGTTTGAAATGCTTAAAAAAGTATTCTTTAGAGCTGGTGTTGCTGCTAAACCAACAATTTTTTCTTTTGGACTTGGTTATGCATTTAATTCTTTCAAACTTGACATCGCATTTTCTAAACATGAAATATTAGACTATTCTCCAAGTATTGGTTTAAGATATCAATTTAAAAAATAAATATGAAGCACATAAAAAATACTCATGAAAATATTAAATTTTGCGTGTTTTTATTGCTTCTATGTTTTATAGTGATAAACTCTAATGTAAATGCTCAAAATCCTGTAATTGAGAGTATTATAGAAGATTTAGTAAATAAATCAGGAGCCGAAGAAGAAGATTATTCAACTTTTGTAGAAGATTTAAACTATTTTATTCAAAATCCCATTAATTTAAATAATACAAGTCAGGAAGAACTTGAAAAATTGATTTTTTTAAACGATTTTCAAATTGAAAACTTATTAACCTATGTTTCATCAACAAGTTATATGTTAAGTATTTACGAACTTCAATTAGTTGATGGATTTTCAAATGATATTATTATCAAACTTTTACCTTTTGTAACGGTAAAAACGATTGATATTGAAGAGAAATTAAAACTTAAAAATGTTATAAAATACGGAAGACATAAAATTATTCCTGAAACTAAATTTATACTTCAAACACAAAAAGGATTTTTAGAAATTAGCGATTCTGCATTAAGCGAAAACCCAAATTCTGTTTATCAAGGAAACAGAATGAGATATTTGATGAGATATCGATTTAATTATAAATCAAGAGTTTATGCAGGCTTAACAATGGAAAAAGATGCTGGCGAAAAACTGGCTTTCGATGAAAATTATAATGGATTTGATTACTATTCAGCTCATTTACAGATAAATGACATTGGAAAAATAAAAACATTAACAATTGGTGATTTTCAGGCAAAATTTGGACAAGGATTGGCTATGTGGAGTGGTTTTGGAATTGGTAAGTCTTCCGATGTTTTAAATATAAGAAAAAAAGCTCAAGGTATCAGAAGATATTCGTCTACCGATGAAAATTTGTTTTACAGAGGTTTAGGAACAACTTTTAAATTAAACGCATTTGAAATCACAGCTTTTATTTCAAGCAAAAAAATTGATGCAAATATTGAATATAACGATACAATTGATACAGATATTCCTGAAATTACATCAATACAAAATACCGGATATCATAGAATTATCTCAGAAATAGAAGACAAACATGCAATTGGCGAAAACGTTTATGGAGCTAATTTAACTTATAGAAATGATTTTTTGAAAATTGGTCTAAACTCAATCTATTATAAATTTGGTGCTGAAATTAATAAAACAGATAAACCGTATAATTATTTTGATTTAAGTGATGATAATTTTTTTAATTTAAGTGTAGATTATACTTTATTTTATAAAAGTGTAAACTTTTTTGGCGAAGCCGCAATTGATAAAAATAATGGAAAAGCATTTTTAAATGGATTAGTGCTGGATTTGATTCCTCAAATTTCTTTTTCTTTTTTGCACAGGCATTATCAAGAAAATTACATCGCATATTATGCAAATGCATTTGCCGAAGGTTCAAAAGTTAATAACGAGTCTGGATTTTATTATGGCATTGTATTTCAGCCATTTGCAAAAATGAAAATTTCAGCTTATGCCGATTTGTTCGAATTTCCATGGCTAAAATTTGGAATTAATTCACCTTCTGCCGGAACAGAATATCTAGTTCAAACCGATTATTTTTTAAACAGAAATATAGATTTCTATTTTAGATGGAAATCAGAAACAAAAAAATCAAACTTACCTACTGGTACTGAAACCATTATAGATGTTGAAGATTATAATAAAAACTATTTTAGATTTAATATTTCTTCCAGAATAAACAGTGTTTTAACAATAAAAAATAGAATTGAGTTTTCTACATATAATTTTAATAACGAATTTGAAACAGGATTTTTAGCTTATCAGGATGTTAATATTAATTTTAGAAACATTCCAATAGGTTTGTATTTTAGATACTCAATATTCGAAACTACTTATAATACAAGATTTTATGAGTACGAAAATGACATTCTTTATAGTTTTAGTGTTCCTGCATATTCAGGAAAAGGTACGCGCATTTATTTTATGCTTAGTTATAATATAGCTGAAAATGCTGATTTAAGATTACGATATAGCCATTTTTATTACAGAGATTCTGATAATATAGGAACCGGATTAAATGAAATTGAAGGTAATTTACAATCAGAATTTAAAATTCAATTCAGTTTGAGATTTTAATACATTGCAAATCAGAGTTTTAACTCTGATTTGCAAATTAATTAAACTTAAAAAATATCTTCTTTTTACTTACAGAAATTTACCTTTCTCTATTAAAAAAATTTTGATTTTATTTATAACTGTATATATTTGCATGCTTATAAAAATATATTTAGAATAAATTAAGGACAATAATGGAACATTATAAATTAATATTTATCATTAAATATTAATGATAAAAAACATAAATTTCGAATGCAAAATAGCAGCATAAATATTGCGAATGTTCCATACGATAATTAATAACAATAAAAAAAAAAGTATGAAAAACAAATTATTATTTTTAGTTACAGGAATTTTATTTTTTAGTACTACAATTTTTGCTCAAGGCGAATGTGTAACAGGCGATTGTGCTAATGGTACAGGTACATACAACTATGAAAGTGGTGATAAATTTGAAGGCACTTTTACAGATGGAAAACCTCATGGAAAAGGAGTTTACACTTTCAAAGATGGAAATAAATATGATGGCGATTTTGTTGAGGCTACAATGGAAGGCAACGCAACAATGACATATGAAAACGGAAATATATATGTTGGCGAATTTAAAGCAAATGCAAAAACCGGAAAAGGAAAAATGACTTTTTCAAGTGGCTCAATTTATGAAGGCGATTGGGTTGATAATAGACGAGAAGGCAAAGGGAAATATACAATTTTTAGCAAAGGCAGAAATATAGGAACATATGAAGGATCTTTTATTGATGATAAAATGGAAACATTAGAAGGCGAAACTGCTACTTTTACCTATGAAAGCGGTAATGTGTATATTGGAGAATATCAGAATAATAAAAGAAACGGATTAGGTAAAATGACTTATTCAGACGGTAAAGTTTATGAAGGACGTTTTGTTAAAAATAAAATGGAAACTATTGAAGGCGAAACAGCTACATATATCTCAGAACTTGGAAAATATGTTGGAGAATTTAAAGATAATGCAAAAAGCGGAAAAGGTACATTGACTTTTGAAAACGGAAATGAGTATGAAGGCGATTTTGTTGATAACCAACTTATAGGAAAAGGAAAGTTGAAATTAACAAACGGTGATATTTATGAAGGCGATTTTGTAAATGGAAAATTTGAAGGTCAAGGAACTTATACTTTCGCAAATGGCGAGGTAAAATCAGGAAACTGGAAAGATGGACAATTAGAAGAATAGTTATAAATAAATGATTTAAAAATCATTAAATTTGAAGTCATAGCATTTAGATGAATTATCACTAATTGTTATGACTTTTTAATTTTTCATATCAGTATCATTAGATTAAAAAAATAGTAAAATAACAGATAAGTTTAAAATAATTATTATTTTAGACAAATTGTTTTTTTATAAACACTAAAGAGGCTGATGAAAAATTCCTCAATTACATACTCTACTTTTAATACTTTTAAAAGCGATAGCCTTTTATTTGTTTATATGGGTTTTTTGTCTAATATAATGGTAATCAATTCAATAGATTTGATTGAAAGAAATATTGTTAAAAATGAAGGATTTAAAAAACTAAGAAGAAAATTATCTTTTCTGATGATAGAAAGTTTTCAAAACATTATAAGATATGGAGATTCACCAAAAATAAGAAAAGAGAACTATTTAAATGAAATGTTTTTAGTTCGTAATATCGGCAACCATTTTTATATAGTCTCAGTAAATTTAATCGAAAATAAAAAAATCAAATACGTAAAGTCAAAACTTGATATTGTAAACCAATTATCACTTAAAGAGTTAAATGACTTGTATAGGAAAATACTTACAAATAATGAGTTTACAGATGCTGGAGGTGCAGGACTTGGATTTATTGAGATGGCTAGAAAGACAAATCAAAAATTAGAATATGAATTTGTGACAATTGACGATGATTATTCATATTTTTATTTACTTTTAAAAATAAAAGAAAATGAAAATGATATTGAAAGCATTCATGTTGATATTAACTGGGTTAAAGATTTTCATGTTTCAGCTTCAAAAAATGAATTTGTAGTATTGCATAAAGGAAATATATCCCCTTTTGTTGTTGATCCGGTTGTTAGTATGGTTGAGGGAAACCTCGACTCAAAGGATATAAATATTCAAAAATTAGCATTTCATATTACAATTGAAGCACTTGAAAATGTTAGCTCTCTCACTTTCAAAAATGTTAATGATAATGATTCTATTTTTATTATAGGTAAAGAAAATCAAAAGCACTTTATTTCTACAGGAAATTATATTAAGACAAAAGATGTTCAAAGTTTAGAGGAAAAATTAGAGTTATTAAAAAACATGAATAAACTTGAACAAAAGCAACTTTATGAGGAAATAACACATAAAAGATTTTCGGATAATGTGGGTAAAAATATAGGATTAGGACTTATAGATATTGCATTAGAAAGTAATAATAAGTTTGATTATAATTTTGAAAAAATATCTGACGACTACTATTTTTATACTTTCAAAGTAGATGTTTAATTAACTTTTCTTCTTTTTTTTAAAAAAAATACAATAAATATTGTCTTTTAACAAAATAGTTGTACTTTTGCAGACCGAAATTATAGTGGAAATATTATATTAAGTTATTAATTAAAAACTTAGAAGAGTCGTGAATACATTAAGTTACAAGACTATATCAGCTAATTCTGCTACTGCAAACAAGGAGTGGGTTATAGTTGATGCGAATGGTGAAATACTAGGAAGATTAGCTTCAAAAGTAGCGAAAATAATTAGAGGAAAATATAAAACTAATTTTACACCACATGCCGATTGTGGAGATAATGTAATTGTTATAAATTCTGAAAAAATAAGATTAACAGGCGATAAATGGAATCAAAGAGAACATTTTAGCCACTCAGGTTATCCTGGTGGCCAAAAAATCACAACTCCAGCTCAAATGTTAGCTAAAAATCCTGCTTTAATTGTTGAATCAGCCGTAAGAGGTATGCTTCCAAAAAATAGACTAGGAAGAAAAATATTTAAAAACCTTCATGTTATTGTTGGAAACGAACATAAATTTGAAGCACAAAAACCAAAAGAAATTAATCTTAATACACTTAAATAAATCAAATGGAAGTAATTAATGCAACTGGAAGAAGGAAATCAGCCATTGCCCGGGTTTATTTAGCGGAAGGTAAAGGTAAGATTACTGTTAACAAAAGAGATGTTGCCGAGTACTTTAAAACTGATCAGTTAGTTTATATTGTTAAACAACCATTAACTGAAGTTGGTCTTGAAGGAAATTTTGACATTAAAGTTAACATTAGTGGCGGTGGCCAGTCTGGCCAAGCTGAAGCTTTAAGACTTGGTATTGCAAGAGCTATTGTTAAAATTAGTGAAGAGCACAGACCAGCCTTAAAAGTCAAAAAATTTCTTACTAGAGATTCTCGCGTTGTTGAACGTAAAAAACCAGGTAGACCAAAAGCAAGGAAAAGATTTCAATTTAGTAAACGTTAAATCGAGTTTAGTATCTAAATTATTGAGACTTTTTAATTTTTTTAAAAACTACTTAGTAATTGAGTTTTACAGAACGTAAACTTTTAAAAATGAATAAAACAAATTTTGAAGAATTATTAGATGCCGGAGTTCATTTCGGTCATTTAAAAAGAAAATGGAACCCAGCTATGGCACCATATATTTTTATGGAAAGAAATGGGATTCATATCATCGACTTAAACAAAACCCTTGTTAAGTTAGATGAAGCTGCTAGAGCATTGCAACAAATTGCTAAATCAGGTAAAAAGATTTTGTTTGTTGCAACTAAAAAGCAAGCAAAAGAAATTGTATCTGAAAATGCAAAATCTGCTAACATGCCTTATATCACCGAAAGATGGTCTGGTGGTATGTTAACTAACTTTCCAACTGTTAGAAAAGCTATCAAAAAGATGATATCTATTGATAAAATGGCTACTGATGGTACTTTTGAAAACATTTCAAAAAGAGAAAGATTACAGGTTACACGTCAAAGAATTAAGTTAGAAAGTGTACTTGGTTCAATTGCGGAAATGAATAAACTTCCTGCTGCACTTTTTGTTGTTGATGTTTTAAAGGAAAAAATTGCTGTTGCAGAAGCTAAAAGGCTTCATATTCCTGTTTTTGGAATTGTTGATACAAATTCAAATCCTAGTATTGATTTTCCTATTCCTGCTAACGACGATGCTTCTAAATCAATAAAAATTATCGTAGAATATATTACTTCTGCAATAAATGATGGTTTAACAGAACGAAAAGCAACTCGTGATCAAGATAAAAAAGCTTCTGATAGCGAAACTACTAAAGCGCCAGTTAAAAGAGCAAGAAAAACCAGAGCTCGTAAAACAGATTCAGACTTTGAAAATAAAACAGAAGAACAATCTGATAATAAAATTGAGGATAAAGTTGAATAAAACGAAGATATAAATTAGTATTTTAATTAAAAAAATAAAGAAATGGCTGAAATTAAAGCTGCTGATGTTGCAAAATTAAGAAAAATGACCGGCGCTGGAATGATGGATTGCAAAAAAGCATTGAGCGAAACTAATGGTGATTTTGATCTTGCTATTGACATTTTAAGAAAAAAAGGTCAAAAAGTTGCAAGTAATAGAGCCGATCGTGAAGCTACTGAAGGTGCTGTTGTTGCTGGTGTGTCTGCTGATTCTAAATTTAGTGCTATTATTGTTTTAAATTGCGAAACTGATTTTGTAGCCAAAAATGATGATTTTGTAAAATTTGCTAAAAATATTTTAAATATTGCTATTGAAAAAAAACCTGCTAGTTTAGACGAATTGAGAAATCTAGAACTTAATGGAATAAAAATAGCTGATGAGATTACAAATCAAATTGGTGTTATAGGTGAAAAAATTGATTTATCTTACTTTGATTCAGTTTCTTCTGATTATACAATTTCATATATTCATCCAGGAAATAAATTGGCAACTATAGCCGGATTTAATATGGCTGATGTTGATTTACAAGTAGCTAAAGATGTTGCAATGCAAATTGCTGCTATGAATCCAATTGCTGTTGACCAAGATGGTGTAGATCAATCTATTATTGAAAAAGAAATTGAAATTGGTAAAGATCAGGCAATTCAAGAAGGCAAAGCGGTTGAATTAGCTGAAAAAATTGCTATCGGTAAATTGAATAAATTTTACAAAGAAAGTACTTTACTTAATCAACAATTTGTTAAAGACAATAAAATTACAGTAAACGAATATTTGAAAAATCAAAATAAAAATTTAACTGTTACTTCATTTAAGAGATATGCTCTTGACGTGTAGCTTAAATTTTTTATCATAAATATTATAAAGAGTTCTGATTTTCGGAACTCTTTTTTTATTTTTACAAAATGCAAAATTAATATCAGGATTAAAATCTATAAAAAATATATTATGCTTAAATATAAAAGAATTTTACTTAAACTAAGCGGAGAAGCTTTATTGGGAGATGACCAATATGGGCTGAATGCTAATATTATAAATTCATACGTAAAGCAAATTTCGGAAACAGCAAAACTTGGTGTTGAAATAGGAATTGTAATTGGCGGAGGAAATATTTTTAGAGGATTACAAGGCGTTAGTGAAGGATTTGACAGAGTTAAAGGTGATAGTATGGGAATGCTTGCTACTGTAATTAACAGTATCGCATTACAATCGGCTTTTGAAAGTATAAATCAAAAGTCAATAGTATTTACTTCTTTTGCAATAGAATCAATAGGCGAAAGATTTAACAAGCAAAAAGTGCTTGATGCCTTCAAAAACAACGAAATTGCTATTTTTTCGGGTGGAACGGGAAATCCTTTTTTTACAACGGATACAGCTTCAGCATTGCGTGCTGTTGAAATTGAGGCAGAAGTTTTGCTTAAAGGAACAAGAGTAGATGGCATATATTCTGCTGATCCTGAGAAAGATACAAGTGCAATTAAATTTAATACAATCTCTTTTGATGAAGTTTATGACAAAAAACTGAAAGTGATGGACTTAACGGCTTTTACAATGTGTGAAGAAAATAAATTACCTATTATAGTTTTTGACATGAATACAGAAGGAAATTTAAAAAAACTTATTCTTGGTGAAAATATTGGGTCTTTGATTTCTTAATTTTTAAAAGAACAGCAGTTGTTTTTTACTGCTGTTCTTCTTTTTTCAACCTATTTTTTTCCTGTTTTTTTCTTTGAACTAAGAATTGCTTTTGATTCTTTCTTTATTTTTTCAATTGCTTTAGTATTGGGCTTTTCTGTTGATATTGCTTTAGTTTCAGGCTTTTTTTTATCAATAACTTTTACGTCTTTTTTTGTAGCCGATATTTTCTTATAATCAGGTTTTACTTTGTCTATTGCCTTAGCTTGAACTTTTGTTTTTTCAATTGAAAGTGTTTTTATTTTGCTTTTTAGTTTTTCAACTATTTTTTCATATTTTTTTATTAAAGCTTCTATTTCTATATTAGATAATTTAGAAATATCGGTAGAATTTATTAGCGATTCAACAGTTGTTAAGTCTTTAAGTCTTAAAATAAAATCACTTAAAATATTCATGAAGTTTATAAACGCCTGATATGGTGTATCATACGGGTTAAAATACATGTGAACATCACCATCAGAAAAGAATTTTGTGCACATATAATAAAAGTGGTCGCTTGTTTGTAAATATCTCCAATCTTTTAAAATATCTTTATCGTTAATTGTATTAACAATTTCTTCAAGCTGATAAAGTTTGTCAAAAGCTTCGTCTTGTAGTTCATTTCCAAGCCATGCTGTTAAATCTCTTTCTTCATCTGCCCAAGAAATAGGGTAGGGCACATTATATGCTGCTATTGGTTGATGACTGTCGGCTACTTCTGATGGTGTTGAAAATTTAAATTCTGAATTTGAAAAAACAGCATTTGGTAATGCTCTCATAAAATCAAAAATTCCGGTTTCGGCCCATTGATGCTCGCCAAAAGTTTCATAATCCATAAAAAGATTAATTACTTCTTCTTTTTTATCGATATTATTTATCCAATAAACAAATTTTTCTGTTGTTAAAGGCCATTCTTCCCAAGCTTTGTTTGAAAATCTAAAAGCAATATCATCGCTAAGTTTAAAGTTTTTTAATAATATTTTTAATTTTGGATTTAATGCATTAAAATACAGATAATTAGGACTTTTCCAACCTAAAATATGTTTTGCACCTTCGGTAAGCATAGCTTTATAGCCTAAATCAGCAATCATTTCACCAACTTTATCGCTGTAAATAAGCTCTGTGTTTCTAAAAACCTGAGGAGTTTGTCCAAAATGTTCTTCAATTTTCGCTTTATGAGCTTCAATTTGTGTGTAAAACTCTTTCTTGCTTTTAAGTGCTGATAATGAGTGAGAATAAGTTTCTGAAATAAACTCAACACATCCTGTTTCTGCCAGTTTTTTAAAACTTTCAAGTACATCAGGTGCGTATAGTTCAAATTGGTCTATAGCAGTACCTGAAATTGAATAGCTAATTTTAAATTTGGACCCATTTGAGTTTATTAAATCAAGCATTAGTTGATTTGTAGGTAAGTAGCATTTTTCAGCAACTTTTCTCATTATGGTGCGATTTGAGTATTCATTATAATAGTTATGGTCGCTGCCAATATTGAAAAATCTATAATTTTTCAGTCTAAATGGCTGATGTACTTGAAAATAGAAACAAATATTTTTCATATGTTTATTGTGTTTTTAACTTTAAACGTTTTTCTTAATTTACCTACTTTTTATTGTTGCTGCCAATTTTTGTAATTTTTATTATTTTTTTTGACATTGTTCTAAACTATATAATTTTACATCATTTTTTCATAAATCTGTTTAACTTTTAAAGCCGAATTTTCCCATTTTAATTTGTCTACTTCTGTTTTGCCATATTTTATAAACATTTTACTTAATCCGTCGTATTTTATTAAGCCATAAATTGAGTCGGCAATAGCATCAATATCCCAAAAATCAACTTTTATTGCATGATGCAAAACTTCGGCAACTCCGGATTGTTTTGAAATAATTACAGGCACATTTGAACGCATGGCTTCTAAAGGTGAAATACCGAAAGGTTCAGATACTGAAGGCATTACATAAACATCACTAATTGAAAACAAGTGTTCTACATCGTCTCCTTTTAAAAAATCTGTAAAATGAAATTTATCTGTAATTTTTAGTTTAGCAGCTCTTTTTATCATTCTATATAGCATATCGCCGTTGCCTGCCATTACAAAACGCACATTATCAGTTTTTTGCAATACTTTATAAGCTGCTTCAATAAAATAATCAGGCCCTTTTTGAAACGTAATTCTGCCTAAAAATGTAACTATTTTTTCATTTATATTTTTTTTATGAAACTGATTTTCAGATTCTATTGGTACAACTGCATTATGTACAACTTCAACTTTATTTTGGTCGATTGAATATCTGTTTATAATTGTTTGTCTAGTTAATTCGCTAACAGCTATAATTTTATCTGCATTTAGCATTCCGTATTTTTCTATTTCAAAAACAACGGAGTTAATGTTTTCGCCAGATCTGTCAAATTCTGTTGCGTGAACATGAATTAGAAGTTTTTTTCCTAATATCTTTTTTGCTTCAACGCCTGCCGGATATGTTAACCAGTCGTGTGCGTGAATTATGTCAAAATTGTCTGTTTTTGCAATTTCACGGCCAATAATTGAATAATTAAATACTTCGTTAATTAAACTAAAACCGTATTGTCCGCTAAATTTAAAAAAAGTTTTATTGTGTTTTTGATAAAAATCGGACGGCAGTTTTAATTCAACTTCCTTACCATCAATTAAATAAACAATTTTTCCTTCTTTATTTATTGTAAATTCTTTATTTGTTATATCTTCGTTTTTAAAGTATTTTTCAAATTGTTCTGGCGATAAATATGGTTTTATTAAAGAATATATTTCGATGTATTTAATTCTGTTAAAAATGTTTTCGTCGTTTTTTTCTTTTGTGTATTCTTTTTTGTTAATTTCCTGCAAAGCAACTTTTAAACTATTTTGTTTTTCAGAAATTAAATTTTCATCTACGGCTATTGATTCAGCATTAACAATATTTGCTACACTTTTATCTTCATCACCATAAGCTTTTGGAACAACAAAAGAAATATCCATATCATCGAAAGATGAAAGAGCTTTTGTTAATCCGTAACATGCAGTGCCTAAACCTCCTGTAATATGTGGTGGAAATTCCCAACCGAACATCAATACTTTCATGCGTTTATTTTATTGAATTATTATTATTTAAATTGCCGCTAATATTCTAATTATCAGTTGTTTATTTTATCTTTTTCAAAATATTCTATCATGCTTTTTATTCTCAATAGTTCTGCAACACTCCATGCTTGAGAAATGGCGCCTCTTGGTTCGTGTGGTGGATCTCCATCATAAATTTCTGAAATGCTGCCAATTCCGGCATTTGATATTTCACTCTCAAATCCAAAATATAGGTTTTTAACAAATTGTAATCCTGATTTTCCGTTAATTTTAAAATATGCTTCGCAAAAATGACCCAAAAGCCAAGGCCAAACTGTTCCCTGATGATAAGCCGCATCTCTTGTTTCCTGATTTCCTTCGTAAGTTCCCTTATAATTTTGATTCTGAGGCTCCAAAGTTCTTAATCCTCTTGAAGTTAGCAGGTTTTTTTCAACTTTATTAATTACTCTTAAGCATTGTTCTTGGCTAAGCATTGAATATGGCAAAGAAGCTGCAAAAATTTGATTTGGCCTTATATACCAATTCGTTTCATTTTCATCAATATAATCGGCAAGATATTCTTTTTTATCTGACCAAAACAATTCAATAAATGATTTTTTGATTTTCTCAGGATAATTTTCCCATGTTTTAATAAACTTATTATCAGATATTTGTTCTGCGATTTCTAAAGAAAACATTATTGCGTTATACCATAATGCGTTAATTTCAACATCATATCCAATTCTTGGAGTAACTGGCGTTTCATTTACAATAGCATCCATCCATGTCAGCGCTTTTCCTTTGATTCCTGAATATATTAATCCATTTTCGTGCATTTTTATGTTATAGCTTGTTCCTTTCACAAAAGCTTCTAAAATGGATTTCATTTTTGTGCCAAAGTCTTTCCAAATTAATTCGGCGTTTTTTGTGTATAAATAATATTGTTGAATTGCCCAAAAATACCATAAAGGTGCATCAACAGAGTTTGTGTCGGCATCATCGTGGCTTCCCATATTTTTAAATAAGCCATTTTTTATTTGCTTTGACATTGTATCTAAAACTGCCTTTGCTTTTTCAGGTTTATTTATTGCTAAAGTTAGTCCAGGTAATGAAATAAAAGTATCTCTTCCCCAAGGTCCAAACCAAGGAAAACCTGCTGCGATTTCTGTTTTATTGTTTTTATGAATAAAAAATTGCTCTGCAGAATTAATTAAACAATTTTCAAAATTATCTCTTGGTATTCTTTTTTTTATTTCAGATGTGAATTTACTTTTTAAAGTTTGTGTTTTTGCTTCATTTAATCCAGCAGAAAAAATTATGCTTTCGCCTTTTTTAAGCGAAAATTCAAAATATCCGGGAACAAATAAATCTTCTAAAAATTCATATCCTCTTTTTTGTTCTTCGATATATTCTAAATTGTAATACCAATCAGGTGCATGAATATATTCTGTATTTTTTGATGTTTGAATATATAAAAAAGGATAAGCATCATACATTTTTGTTTTTATTCCGTTTTCGGCTTTTGCATATTTTGTTTTTACATCAATGTTTGCTTTACTTAAACTATGAATATTTCTAAAAGCTAAAAATGGATGAAGCTTTAATATTGTTGGAGAATTAGCATCAATTAGTGTATATTTTATTAATACTTGTTCTTCTTCTTGTGCAAGAAGCATTTCTTTTTTTAGAATTACTCCACCAACTCTGTAAGTTATTGAAGGTAAAGGTTCTGAGCTAAAATCACGGATATATTTATGTCCAGGATGAAAGTGTCCGGGATATTTTCTAACTGCCAAGTGAAACTCTTTTTCGTGTTGAATAATTGTTTCGTCAACTCCTGATAGTAAAAGATGATTTTGATAATTAAATTCTTTTAACGGACAAATAAGTAAACCATGATACTTTCTTGTATTACAATTTATTATAGTACTGCTTGCATAGGAACCTGCTCTGTTTGAACGTATAAACTCTTTTGATAATGAATATTTAAGGTTAATAAGCTGTGCCTTATCAAATTGGATATATGCCATATGTTTAAAATTTTTAGTCTAATTTACAAAGTTTTGTAATATAAAGTTAAATAATAAACAAATTATTATAAATAATTTGTTTATTAATATTGACTTAACATTTTCTTAAAGTTAATTTTAATTTCGATATTTTAATAATTAAAACTTAAGCTGTTAAAAAAAGGAATTGTTACGAAAAAAGCTGAGACTGTATTAATTGTAGAGTTTAATATGATTTTACCTCCATTAGGCTCAGTATTTTTTATGCTATTTATCAAGCTAGTCAATAAGTCTGTAATTTTTAGATAATTTGTTTGATTCTTTAGAAAATATCAAAGATAATTTCTTGTTTATCTTTATTTATAAAAACTTTTGTGTCTTTAACTAAAATTTCTATTTCAGCATCATTTTTTTTATTTAAATTCAATATTTCCTCGATTTGTAAATTTAAGAGTATTTTTGAAATGATTTTATTTAGTTTATCCGCAAGTTTTTAAATTTTAATGTAAATGACGTTACGGAAATAAGTATAATGTCTAAAATATTGATTATGAACATGTTGAAAAAATATTTTCTATTTATAGATTTTGAGTTATGCATAAATATTAAATTTAATGGAATATTTTAATTTATAAATTTATGAAAATTTTGTTAAAAGAAGTTTATTAATTCTATATTTTAAAAATACTTATAACAATATTCCTGGAATTTCTGGGGCCGTCAAACTCACAAAAAAATATATTCTGCCATCTGGAAAGTCCAATTTTGCCATTAATTATAGGAACAGTTTCGCTTGGACCAACTATTCCGGCTTTTAAGTGTGCATCGCCGTTTCCGTCTTGTTTATCGTGCTCCCAAATTCCTTTAGGAATTAATTTTTTTAATAGACTGATAACATCATTTTGAACAGAATAATCCCAATTTTCCTGAATCATAATTGCAGATGTTGCGCCTTGAGCATAAATATTTACCAAACCGTTAACAATTTTGCTTTTATGAATTATTTCTTCAACTTTATTGGTAATATCGTATAATGCATTATATTTATCAGTTTTAATTGTTATTGTTTCTTGCATTTTTTAAAGGTTTTGATTTTATATTTATAAATTTAGTAAAAAATAAAACAATTAATATATATTGCCTAAAATTTATAATATGCAGTTTAGAACAGAAGTTTTTACAGATAAATTTGATACAAGTATTAATTATAAAGGAAAATATCTTTTTATAGGTTCTTGTTTTACAGAGAATATAGGAAATAAACTTAATCAATTAAAATTCAATGCTTTAATAAATCCTTTTGGAGTTTTATACAATCCTGTTTCAGTTAAAAAATCTATTGATTTATTAATAGAAAAAAAGCTTTTTAATGAATCAATGTTAGAATTTTATAACGAAAAATGGTTTAGTTTTTATCATCATTCTAAATTTTCATCTTCCGATAAAAATGAAGCTTTAAAACTAATAAATAATGGCATTGATAAAGCACATTTATTTTTAAAGGAATCAAAAATTTTGTTTATCACATTTGGAACTTCGTGGGTATATAAATTAAAAAAAGAAAATAAGTTTGTATCTAATTGTCATAAATTGCCATCAAAATTATTCGAACATTTATTTTTAGATAAAGAAACCATAGTTAAAGAGTATAAAGTACTGATTAATAGCCTGTTAAGATTTAATCCTGCTTTAAAAATTATTTTTACTGTAAGTCCTATCAGGCACTGGAAAGATGGAGCAATAAATAACCAATTAAGCAAGTCGAATTTAATTGTGGCTATTCACGAATTAGTTAAAAGTTATGAAAATGTAAATTATTTTCCGGCTTATGAAATAATGATGGACGATTTAAGAGATTATAGATATTATTCCGATGATTTGTTACATCTTAATAATCAGGCAATTAATTATATTTGGCAAAAATTTATTGATAGTTTTATCGAAAAAGAAACTTTATTAATATCAAAGGAAGTTGAAAAATTTATTTCGGCTAAAAATCATGTTCCGTTTTATCCAAAATCAGAAGCTTATAAAAAATTTGTTGCAGATAATTTAAGAAAGATAAATGAATTTATGTCAATTAATACTAATATCGATTTAAAATCGGAAAAGGAATATTTTGAAAATGTTTTAAATCACTAATATTAATAATATTTGTGTACTTTAAGTTTTAATAATTCAATTTTTGGAGTATCAACATTAAGAATTTCAAATTCAAATTTATCAATTATTATTACATCTTTTTCAATTGGAATTTCCTCATGATTTGTTAAAATAAAACCTGCAATAGTCTCATAATCATCAGATTCTGGAATTGACAGATTATATTTTTCGTTTATATAATCAATTTCGATTCTTCCTGAAAAAATAAATTCATGTTCGTTAATTTGTTCATCAATTAATTCTATAGAGTCATGTTCGTCTTCAATTTCGCCAAAAATTTCTTCCATAATATCTTCAATCGTAACAATACCTGATGTTCCACCAAATTCATCAACAACAAGTGCAATGCTTTTGTGCTCTTTCATAAAAGAATTAAGTAATTTATGTGCCGGCATTGTTTCAGGAACAATTAAAAGTTCTTTTAACATTGAATTTATGTTTTCAGGTTTTTGGAATAGATCTGATGATTGAACATATCCAATTATATTATCAATAGTTTCTTCAAAAATTAGAATTTTTGAATATCCCGTTTCAATAAATTTTTGCTTTAGTTTTTCAATGCTTTCATTAATTTCTATTGCTAATAGTTCATTTCTTGGAACTATACATTCTCTTAATTTAATTTTAGAAAAGTCGAGCGCATTTTGAAATAGTTTTATATCATGCTCAATTTCTGTATCTTGCCTATTTTCTTGTTTGCTTTGATCTATTATATGGTCTAAATCAATTTTGCCAAAAACAATTTGTTCCTGAGTTTTATTTATTTCAACTTTGAAAAACACCTTCATTATAAAAGCAGAAAAAATAACTGTTAATTTTGTAACAGGAAAAAGCAAATAATAAAAAAAAACTAATGGTACTGCAAAGAAGTTTAAAACTTTGTTAGGATTAATTCTAAAAATAGTTTTTGGCAAAAATTCGGCCGTTACTAAAATTATAAATGTTGAAATTATTGTTTGTAATATTAAAATAGCTGTTTCTGAAGAAGTTATATAGTTTAAAAACGGAGTTAATTCAAAAGCCATTAAAATACCATAAATTACTAGGGCAATATTATTACCAACCAACATTGTTGATATATATTGACCAGGATTTTTAATAAAAACAGCTATAATTCCTGAAGGAAATGTGCCTTGTTTTTTATCAAGTTCAATTCTTAATTTATTTGATGAAACAAAGGCTATTTCCATACCTGAAAAAAAGGCTGAAAATATTAAAGTAAGTAATATGAAGAACAGAGTATCGTTCAATTTTTAATGTTATTGTCTTGTTTAGAAATGTTTTTTCTAACTAAATACATTAGAAAAGCAATAATTACAAATATAAAAAATAAATATGAATCTTTAAATCCATGAAGCCATGTTTTATGGATGCCAATTATTAAGCTTAATATTGCAATAATCATCCAAATGTGTTTCATTATTTATTTGTTAATGATAGGTTCTTCTATATGATTAGAGCTTTGATTTTTAGAATTTTCTTCAATGTCATCATGAATGAAAATTTTACCGCTTACATCAAAAAATTTATATATCGTAAATTCAGTATTTGATTCAAAACCATTTACGCCTTTAATTTGTGTTCCGTCAGCGCTGATAATTGTTACAAATTCATCAGTATATATTTTTTTTTCTTTTTCATTGCCGTACAATTTATCTGTTTTAAGTATGTCGCCTTTTATATTTGTCATAACTACATTGTCATGAGCTTCCCATAGCTGTTTACTTGTATGGTAAATTGCATAGTTTGCACTCATACTCGATTCTGTTTTGCCATTTTTATCGTACATAACAATACTTACACCTTTTGGAAACTTTAGATAAGGTTCTTCAACATCATCAAATTGATTTAATAATGGTGTTTTAAGCTTGCCTTTAATTTTGCCATTTTCGGTATATGAAGTATTAAGATTCTCTATTGAAACTGTAGGTAAATCTTCTTTACTTGTTATTCTGTTTACAACAGGAATATCGTCTGAACAAGAGAAAAGCATTGTAAATACTGAAAATATCAGTATTACAATGCTTTTATGTATAAATTTATTTAATATCATTTATTACACACAATATCAAATTGTGCAAAATTATTTATTGTTAAAATCTTGCAGTAGTGGTTTCATTAATCCAACAACCCACAGTAACATTTATTCCTTTAGTTATTCCGTAAAAAAAGGCATCTTCTTTATTAGGAAAATTACTGCTATATTGATAAATTAATTTATTAACCTGATCTGCAATTGATGGATCAACAGCTTTAGCTTTATTTAATTTATCAACAGCAACCCAGTATGAAATTCTTGAAAGATTACCCGATTTTGGTGATGTCATTTCATCACAACCACTTGATGCATAAAGAGTTGCTATTAGTAAATAAGGAGCTCCAAAATCACTTCTTAGTTCAGCTGCTTTAAGAGCATTTGTTCTTGAAGCTACTTTTTGTCCTAATTTACTTAAAACAATTGCAGATTCGTAGTAATATTTTGCTTTTAAGCTATCTGTTTTTTCCATTTTTATAGCTTTATCATAATATTCTTTCGATTTATTTAAGTCATCTTTTTTGAAAGACATTATTGCTATATTATAACTTGAAAATGCCGAAGGTTCTGCTTTATCTAAAGCAATTGCTACATCAAAATAAAGTTTTGAATCGGTACAATCTTTTTCACCCAAAATTTTTGCAATTTTATTTAAAAGTGGAATATCATTTGGAGTAGCGTTATATTTCGCTTGATATGCTTCTATAATTTTATCGCAACTTGCAGCCTGACTATTTGTGAAAATTAAGTCTACACCGTCAATTGCTTGTTTTACTTTATCGTTTTCTTTTATATTTTTTAATCTTCTCGCTAAAAGATCGCTTATCATACTATAATTATCAACAACAACTGCGGCATCAATTTTTTCTTTTCTGTACATTCCTTCAGTTGCTTGCATAAAAGTCAATAGCACAGCATCTTCAGAGTTTGCATTTTGTAATTTAATTGATTCTTCAAGTATTTTATAAGCAGTTTCAACATCTTCTTGTCTGTATTTTAGTAAATCTTTTCCTTTTCTTCCTAAAACATAGCCTTTTGGATATTTTCTATCAGTATAATACTTAATTCTTTGATCGTAGACTTTCATTAAAGTGTCTATCCATTTTTCTTTTACATCGTTATTATTTTCAACTTTGTATTTATACTCAATAACATCAGTTCCTTTTGAATAAATACTTTTAGTGGACATAGGATAAAATTTAAACAAAAAATTCCAGTATTTGTATGCTTCATTATATTTTTTATTCTTATATGCTTGATCAAATAAGAAAATAGTTTTAATGCAATTGATACTATCTGCTCCATATTTTGTAAGTGTTCCCATATATTCTATAATTTGATTTCTCTTATCAGTAATTATAGGTTGAAGTTTTTTTGTATCAATTTTTTTTAAATCTTTATTTGTGAAAACTTTAAAATTTTCATCAGTTAAAGCGCCGGCATTAAATGCAACAAGATCATCAATGGCATTTGATAATTTTTTTAATTCAGTTCTAAATTCAAGAACTGTTTTATTGTCCATTTTTGAAATGTTTTCATCACATTTAAGTTCATTGCCAAACTTTGGAAAAGCTGCATTAAAAAGCTCTTGTTCTACATCTTGAGCATTTACTTTTTCTGTTAAAAATATAAATGGTAAAAATAAAATCAACAACACAAATCTTTTTTTCATAGTAATTTTTATTAGTTTAACATATTATTATTTTATAATTTATTATTTTAATAGTCTTTTTTGAAACCAAAATGCATGTAATGATAGATCTAAATTAAATGAAAAGTAACTTTCTGATAATAAGTTGCTTTGGTTTGGTACATATCTAGTTCCATATCCAAATGTTAAATTAATTAATGTGCTTGAATTTTTTAACGGAAGTCCAAGTCCAAAATCTAATTCATAACTGTTTAGTTGTTTATTATCATAGAGTAAATATGATTTTGAAAAATTAGCACCTGCTCTATAACGAATAACTTTAAAATATTTTGTAGATCTATAGTCTGGTGTAAATTCAATGCCTGTTGCAAATTTTTGAAGATTTGTTAAATTTTGTGTTTCACCAAAGAATTTTGAATTTGACCAGTTAGCTCTGTAATAATCAAATCCAATTTCATATTTGTTTTTAAAAATTACGGAAAATCCACTGCTAAAAGTTTGAGGAATTTCTAAAACACCTTCTTTTAAAGTAGCATCAATTAAAGTATCAACAAATAAATTACCTGTTGAAGTGCTTACTACTGATGTTACAAATTTTGTGTTATTTGCTTTAATATCATTTTTTAAAGAATATGTAGCACCAATGTTTAAAATTAAATTGTCGCTTATCAATTTATGATAGTGTAATCCTGTTGAAAAGGCTAGTGAACTAACCAAAGCTCTGTCTTTTTGAGTTATTACTGTGGATGAGCTATTATTATACGATGTAGTTGACTTTATTTTATCTAAAGATCCAAATACATATGATGACTTAATACCTAAGGATAAGCTATTTGTAATTTTAAATGAGTTATCAATATATAAACTATTTAATCCACCTTCTCCTTTATAAATATTTGTTATTTCTGTGCTGTCGTATTCTTGGGTTATTGATTGCTGTATATTATAACCAATACTACTTGTTGGTTTTAATCCAATACCTGCTCTCCACCATTTGCTAAATGACAGTCCAAGTGCAATATAACTTATATTTCCATCAAAGGATGTATAGGAGTCATCCATTGTTGTAATTGTATTGTTTTTTGCACTAATGCCAACTTCAAAAATAACTGTACTCATTCCAAGAGCTGCATAAGAAGCTGGATTATCAGGATTTAAATATAAATTTGAAAATAAAGGTGATGAAACTCCGCCCATAGCTTTACTTCTTCCAAGACCTAAATCAGATAATTCGCCTATGCCAAACATTGAGTATGGAGAATTTGTATTATTTTGCGATTTTATATTTGTGCTTAACAAAGCAATAAATAAAGTAAGTATTGTAAATTTAGATATTTTTAACATTATATTTTAAAATTTGGTTAAGACCAATTGATACTAAAAAAAGTTCTGCAAATATGCGATTTTTTAATTTATGCTCAAAGAAAAAGCAGTCGCCTCCTGTTAAAATAATCTTAATATGTTTATTTTTTTTCTTAAAACTATCAATATAAGAATCAATTTCAAATATTAATCCGTTTTGAACGCCCGCTATAATTGCTTCTTCAGTATTTTGTCCAATTAACTTATATTTTTCATTTTTTTTTATCAATGGTAATTTTGATGTAAAATAATTTAGTGCTTTAAATCTCATTTCTAATCCGGGAGAAATATTTCCTCCAATATATTCGTTTTTTTTATTGATATAATCAAAAGTAATTGCTGTTCCTGCATCAATTGCTAAAACGTCATTATTTGGAAAAATATTGTTAGCTCCAACAACAGCTGCTAACCTATCTTTACCCAAAGTTTTAGGACTTTTATATAAATTTTTTATCGGAATTTTAGTGTTCTCGTTTAGTAAAATTATGTTTTTGATTTTTCTTTCTAATATTTGTATAATTTCATTATCAATATCTTTAACCGATGAAATTATTGCATTTTCAAGTTTAACATAGGTTTTAAATATTTTATTTATCTCAATATTAACGTGATTTTCTTCGAATTGGGAATTATGAATTATTGTATTATTATCAAATACGAAAATCTTTATCAAAGAATTACCTATATCTACAACTAAATTCATTAAATAAATAATTTTATATTCAAAATGCAAATATCATGAAATTTTATTAACTTTAGCATTGAAGTTTGTTATTATATTAACAAAAAAAATGCGTCTATATTATTACGATAAACATATAGAGATTTACCCTCTGTTTTATTCTTTTTTTTTAAGTGAAAATGTATTAATAATTTTTATATAGTTATGTCAAAGAAGAAAATTTTAATTGTTGAAGACGATAAAATGTTATGTGCTATTTTTGAAATGTTTATCATGGAACTTGAATATGAGCTTGTTGGTATTTCTCAGAATGGGAAAGAAGCTCTTAAAATATGTGGAATTAATAAACCTGATGTGATTTTGATGGATATTTATTTAGATGGGAAAATTACAGGAATTGAAACTGCAAAACTTATTTATGAAAAATATGATATTCCGGTTATTTTTATTACAAGCGATATTAAGGAAAAAACTATTCGAGAGGCTACCTATAAAAATACATATGGTTTTTTGATGAAACCAATTTATAAGTCATCTCTTGGAGTTGCTATTGAGTTTGCATATTCAAAACACTTATTTGATAAAAAATCAGCTTAATTAGGTTCTGATTTAAAATATCTATACTGATTTATTTTAATGAAATTTAGATTTAAATAGCTGAAAATTAGAAACATAAAAATTTAAATTAAAAACTAATCAAATGAAAATTTATTTAATCTTATATTCATTATTATTCTTATTTTCAATAAATATTATTGCGCAAAATGAGAAAGAGCATATTATTAAAACAAATATTAATTCAATAATAGTTTATTTATCAGGTGCAGAAATAAATCGTGCTGCTGAAGTTGATTTAATAGAAGGTAATAATTTACTTATTTTTAAATCTTTATCGCCAGAGCTTGATTCTAAAAGCATTAGAGTTTCTGCTAACAAAGACATTTCCATTTTAAGAATATCGTCAAAAAAAAATTTCTTGACAAAACCAAAAGAATTGCCCCGAATTATAAATTTAAAAGATTCTTTAGAGATAATTTTAAATAGCAATAAAGATTTTTTTGATGAAATTGATGCTTTAAAAATTGAAAAAGAAATGCTTCTTGCAAACAAATCAATTGGTGGAAATAATAATGGTGTTTCAATAAATGAACTTAAGCAAAATGCAGAATTTTTTAGGCAAAGGATTATGGATATTAATAAAAGAATTACTTTGCTTGAAAGAAAATCAGTAAAAAATTTAGCTTTAACAGAAAGAATGAAACAAGAACTTACAGAATTAAATTCTAAATCTGAATATACTGAAAATGATATTAATGTATTGATTAATTCAAGTTTAAAGGAAAAAGTTAGAATTGAATTAAAATATCTTGTGAATAAAGCCGGATGGGTTCCTGCATACGATATTAAAGCTTTTGATTTGGCAAAACCTATAGAATTAGTTTATAAAGCTTAAGTTTTTAATAATTCATCAAAAAACTGGGAAAATGTAGATTTAAAACTTTCAACAGCAGATCCCGGTTTGAGTATAACAAAACCTGATTTAAAGCCTTGGTATATGGATTATTATTCTGATAATCAGAAAAATAATCAAATTATAGAACTGGAAGGGTATGTTCAAAATATTATTTCTGATGATATCTCAACTGGTGGAATTTTAGATAGTGATATAAGTTATACCGAAATTGATGTTCCCGAATTAAGTGCCGAATTTATTATAGAACAAAAATATTCAATACCTTCTGATGATAAACCTTATATTGTTGATATTGATAAGTTTATACTTCCGGCTACATATAAACACTACGCAGTGACAAAATTAGACAAAGGTGTTTTTTTATTAGGACAAATTACCGGTTGGCAGGATTTGAACCTTGTTGATGCTTTTGCTAATATCTATTTTAATGGAACATATCTTGGACAATCTATTATAAAAACAAGAAATGTGAAAGACACTTTAGATTTATCATTAGGAAGAGATGAAAAAGTAATGGTAACAAGAACAAAACTTAAAAAATTTAGCAGTAAGCAACTTATTGGTTCAAAGCTTAAAGAAACGCTTTCTTATGAGCTGACAGTAAAAAATAATAGAAAAATTCCGGTAGATATTGAAATTAATGATCAAATACCAATTTCGCAAAATAGTGAAATAGAAATTAAAATTATTGAAACCTCTGAAGCACAATACAATCCGGTAAACGGAAAATTAACTTGGATGTTAAATTTAAAATCGGGCGAATTAAAAAAAATGATTTTAACTTTTTCAATTAAATATCCTAAAAATATGCCAATTTATATTGAACAAATGAAGCAGAGAAAAGTGAGGATGTTTTAAAACCTTTTTATTTTAAAAATTGAATATTAAATTTGTTGAAAATTAAAAGAGGCTGCCATTTTTTGACAGTCTCAATCTTTTTTTCTAAACTAAAAACAAAAACAATGAAAAAAGAGAATGATTATTTACTAAGTTTAATGCTTTTTTTGGTCTTATTATTTATGCCAAAAGCAATTGCTCAAGATGAAATACCTCTAGAAGATTTTTTTAGAAACCCTGAAAAATCAAGCTATCAAATTTCACCGGATGGAATGTATTTTTCATACAGAGCACCATATGAAAGCCGAATGAATATTTTTGTTCAAAAAGTAGGTAGCAAAAAAGCTATTCGTATTACAAGTGTTACAGATAGAGACATTGCCGGATATTATTGGGCAAATCCTAATATGATTCTTTATCTTAAAGACATAGGCGGAAATGAAAATTATAGTATTTATGCTGTTGATAAAAGCGGTAAAAATGAAAAATGTTTAACATGTTTTGAAGGTGTTAGAACTCAAATTATTGATGATCTTGAAGATATGCCTGATGAAATCATAATTGGCCTGAATAAAAGAGATAAAAGAGTTTTTGATGCTTACAGATTAAATATTAAGACAGGTAAAATGGAACTGATTGCTGAAAACCCTGGAAACATTCAAGGTTGGATGACTGATCATGACGGTAAATTAAGAGTAGCTCTTGCTATAGTTGATGGCATTAATACACAAATTTTATATCGTGAAACCGAAAAAGACGAATTTAAAGCTGTTTATACAGGTAGTTTTAAAGAATCTTTAGATCCATTATTTTTTACTTTTGATAACAAAAAATTATATGTAAGTTCAAATTTAAATCGAGATAAAAGTGCTATTTATATTTATGATATTGCAAATAATAAGCTTGAAGATTTAATCTTTGAAAACGACAAATATGATGTTTCTGGTCTTTCTTATTCAAAGAAAAGAAAAGTTCTTACAACAATTAGCTGGACATCTTGGAAAGGGCAAAAACACTTTTTAGATGAAACAACAAAAAAACTTTATGAAAGATTAGAAAAAGATCTTGGAGATTATGAGATTGCGATAACTGGATTAAATAAGAATGAAGATAAAATGATTATACGTACTTATAGCGATAGATCATTAGGCGCTTATTATTTCTATGATGTAAAAACAGATAAACTTGATAAAATTGTTGATGTTAGTCCTTGGATTGATGAAAATAAAATGGCAGTTCAAAAGCCAATTAAATATATTGCAAGAGATGGATTAGAAATTGAAGGTTATTTGACTTTACCAAAAGGTGTTGATGCGAAAAATCTTCCTGTTGTTGTTAATCCACATGGTGGTCCATGGGCTAGAGATAGATGGGGTTTTAACTCCGAAGTTCAGTTTCTTGTAAATAGGGGTTATGCTGTTTTCCAAATGAATTTTAGAGGTTCAACTGGTTATGGAAAGGAATTTTGGACAAAATCTTTTAAACAATGGGGTTTAAGTATGCAAAATGATATTACTGATGGTGTTTATTGGCTAATTAGAGAAGGTATTGCTGATCCTGACAAAGTTGCTATTTATGGAGGATCTTATGGTGGATACGCAACTTTACAAGGGATTGTTGTAAATCCAACACTTTATGCTGCTGCTGTTGATTATGTTGGGGTATCAAATATGTTTTCTTTCTTAAAAACAATACCACCATATTGGAAACCAATGTTAGAAATGATGTATGAAATGGTTGGTGACCCTGTTAAAGATAGTATTCAATTTGCAGCAACTTCACCTGCACTTAATGCTGATAAAATAATGACTCCATTATTTGTTGCTCAAGGCAAAAATGATCCTAGAGTTAATATTAATGAGGCTGACCAAATTGTTAATGCTTTAAAAAAGCGTGGTGTCGTTGTTGATTACATGGTAAAAGATAATGAAGGTCATGGTTTTAGAAATGAAGAAAATAGATTCGATTTTTATAAAGCAATGATTAAATTTCTTGATGCTAATTTAAAAAAGGAATAGTTTTTTAAATTAAAATAAAAAATTAATCGATTTTAGCTATTTCGATTTCGAAAATATTTGTGAAAAATATTCAGGTAAAGCGAATTACGTGATTGGAGAAATTAAAATCTCTAATCTAACTAAAATTCAAAAAAATTTATCAAAACTAGACGTATTTCTAAGTCTAGTTTAAAATTAAAAAACTTCTATGACTGCAATAATTACAAAATATCTTATTTTTTTTAATATTTGATATTTAATATCTTAAACACTTATTAATAAAATGATTAAGTGTTTAAGATATTTTGTAAATTTTATCAGGCATACTTATTACTAAACCCGAAAATTCAAGATTTAAAAGCAAGGATCAAACTTTACTCATAGGTAAATTTGATTTTAAACTAATTTGATCAATGCTTAATTCTTTGTTTTCTTTTAATAAATCATATATTTTTT
>JAFGWC010000019.1 GCA_016937695.1 Bacteroidales bacterium | reverse complement strand
TACACTAATGACTATTACACTAATGACTATTATACTAATGACTAATGACTAATATACCAATTACTAAATTCGGATACGGAAAAGTATATGCTATTTCTTTTGGACATTTCATCCATGATATTTATACATCTTTTTTAGCTCCGGTTTTGCCATTGCTTATAGATAAATTAAAAATTAATTATACTCTTGCAGCTTTATTAACTGTTGCAATGCGACTTCCATCGCTTTTTAATGCATTTGCCGGTTTATTGGCCGATAAAATTAGTTTTAGGTATATGGTAATTTTAGCACCTGCTTTTTCAGGTGTTATAATGAGTTTGCTAGGTTTAGCACCAAACTATATTGTTCTTTTACTGATGTTGTTTTTTGTTGGTGTTAGTTCTACTGTTTTTCATGTTCCAACTCCTGTAATGATTAAAAAAGCGCTTCCTGAAAAAATTGGTTTTGGAATGAGTATGTATATGCTTGGTGGTGAGCTTGCTAGAACTTTTGGTCCATTAACTATTATTGCTGCAATTTCGCTTTGGGGTTTTGAAAATGCATATAAACTAGTTCCTCTTGCTATTCTTACTTCTGCTTTATTATGGTTTAAATTAAAAGATTTTAAAATTTATAAAAAAAAGGAAGAAAGAAATGATTTAGTTAGTGTAAAGAGTGTTTTAAAAAAATATAAATTATTCTTTTTATATATTTCAGGATTTATGCTTTTTATTTCTTTTATGAAAGCTTCTTTATCTATTTTTTTGCCAACTTTTATAACAGACCAAGGAAACAGTTTATGGGTTGGTGGAATTAATTTGGCAATTTATCAGTTTGCAGGAGCAATTGGAACATTTACTTCTGGTACTATTTCTGATAAAATTGGTAGAAAAAACACTCTTTTAATTGCTGCAATATCTAACCCATTATTAATGCTGGTTTATGTTTATTTTCAGGATACAGCTTTTTCATATATTTTTCTTGCTTTGCTTGGTTTAACTTTAGTATCATCAGGCTCAGTTTTGTTGGCAATGGTTCAGGATATTCCTTCAGACAGACCAGCATTTATGAATGGAATTTATATGACTATTAACTTTTTTGTAGGTTCACTTGGTGCTGTATTGATTGGATATATTGGAGATACTTATGGTTTGGAAAATACATTTTATCTTTCTGCTATTTTTGCTGTTATTGCAATTCCATTTTTAATGAAATTACCAAAATCTGAAAAAATATTTTACTAAATTATAATATTTTAATATTGCTAAATAATTGAATACTAGAATAATAATAGTTTTTTAAGCATGAAAATCTTAGTAATAGACAATTACGATTCTTTTACATATAATTTAGTTCATTATGTTGAAAGTATTACAAATGTTTATGTAGATGTTTTTAGAAATGATGAGATTGACATAGAAAATATTGATAATTACGAAAAAATTATTTTATCGCCAGGTCCGGGATTACCAGATGATGCAGGAGTTTTAAAAAACCTTATTGAAAAATACTACAAAACAAAAAGTATTTTTGGAGTTTGTTTAGGAATGCAAGCAATTGCAGAAGTTTTTGGTGCAAAACTTAATAATTTGAAAACAGTTTTTCATGGAGTTGCAAGCAATGTTCAACATCTTGATAATGACCAAATTATATATAAAAATATTCCCCTGAATTTTGAGGCCGGACGTTATCATTCGTGGATTGTTAATAAAAATTCTTTACCTAAATGTTTATCTGTTTCTGCATACGATGCAGATAATACTATTATGTCTTTATTTCACAATGAATTTGATGTTAGAGGAGTTCAATTTCATCCCGAATCTATATTAACGCCTTTTGGAAAAGTAATGATTGAAAATTGGGTTAATTCATAAAGCTAGATTTTTGAATTATTACATTAAAGATTTTAACTTTGTGTGCAATTGGTTTTAAACTAATTGTTATTTACAAATATTTTTTTATAGATGGAAACTACAGATAAAATTGATACCGATTTATATAAAATTCACCAACTCGACGGTTTAATTCAATCAATTTATATTGTTGAGTATCAAGACAAATTATTATTAACAGATTGTGCTTGCAGAGCCGATTTAGAAAAAATTGAAGATTTTGTTGAAAATAAAATAAATCGCAAAATGACAGATATTAAATTAGCTGTTGTTACTCATATGCATCCTGATCATGCCGGTTTGGCTCGTAAATTAAGAGATAAATATAAAATTCTTCTTGCAACACATTATGCTTCAGATTTGTGGTATTCCGGTTTTAGAGGCCAGATTCAGCATATACTCGATATTTTTATGGCTTGGTACGTTTCTTTTAAAAAGAATAATCCTGCTAACAGAATGTGGTATCCGACAAAAATTAAAGCCGACTATATTTTAAGAGATAGCGATAAATTGCCTTTTTTTGATGACTGGAAAGTAATTTTTACACCGGGACACACTGCTCATGATATTTCTTTATATAATGTCAAAGATTTTACAATTTATATTGCTGATGTTGTTTTAAAAATTAATGAAAAATTTTTACTCCCATTTCCTGTAACTATTCCTGAATTAATGGAAAAAACACTTAATAAACTTTC
>JAFGWC010000103.1 GCA_016937695.1 Bacteroidales bacterium | reverse complement strand
TAAAGGTTTTTTGATTAAAATAATCGATAATAAAAAGTTCAATTTCCATATTCATAGCAACCATAGGTGGTGCTGTTGATGTTATGTCTTTAGATACAACAGTTACAGTAGATGTAATAATAAATTGTGGCTGAATTGATAAACCGCCAACACCATTTTTTGTAGCTATTTGATGCAATTTTGTAAGAAGTAATTTTTTTGCATTATCAGGAACATCAGGAAGATTAGGTAGAACAGGAGTTAAGTTAATTCTTCCATAATCGTCAATTGTACCTAAATCATTTTGTGAATATCCATTTATACTTAAAAGTAAAACTGATATTAATATTATTAGTTTATTTTTCATTTTATTTTTATTTAGTTAATATTTTAAAAATATTTAAAAGTTATTAAAACTAAAAGTTAAAAAGTATTTCAAAGAATATTACATTTATATATACTGAAATAACTTTTAGCTTTAAACTTTTTACTACTAATTATTTTTCTCCTAAGATAAGCCATGCTTCGCCAAGACCTCTTAAGTATGTTTTGGAGGTAATATTAAAAGGCTCACCTTTTAAGAATTTTCTAAGGTCGTCAACAAATCTTTTAGCATCGTTAGCTCTTTGTTTTCCTTTATAATCATAGTATAGAGGAATTCTAACTTGTTCAAGTTTCATAAAAGTAGCTGAACCATCAGAAAGATTAAATTTACCTTGATAAGCATTTTCACTCATCCAATTTTCGATAATAGTAGATAATTCATCTTCTTCGCCATCATAATCATATTCTTCTTCTAGGTCAACATCAGAACTACTCCAAACTTTAATGTTAACTTTAATTTCACGGCCATTTGCAGCAATATCAGTAAAATGCTCCATAAGTTGAGAATTGAAATTATCAAGATGAGCAAGTACAGCTTCTTCAAGTAATAAAGCAGTTTCTGCAGTAAATGAAGGCTCACCTGTTCCTTGAGCACCTGCAATTTGTTTGCCAGTGTATGCATCTAAACCTTGTAGGTTAAAAGTGATACTACGTTTTGGACCTTGTGTGTTAACTGTCCAGTTTAACTGAATAATGATATCAGCTTTAGCAGTTCTTTTTAAAATATCAATAGGAGATTCAGCTATTTCAGAACCTGATTCTTTGCTAGTCATCATATTCATTTCAGCATTTTCAGATTCGAGATTTTTCATTTCAGTTTCAAGGTTTTTTGCAGGGAAACCTCTATCAGCCATTAATGTATTTAATTTACCAATAACTAAAAGAATATCAGAGCTTTGTTGCATTGCCTTTTTGTAATCAGGTAATATTCTTTTTGTACCTTGATCGTCAAAAGTAGTTGTGAATTTATTCTGAACGCACCAGTTGTCTGCAGGAACAACCATAATAGTAGGTTTTTTAGCATTACCAAGAACATCACCAAGTTTTTTAACAATACCTTGGCGTTCCATTTCTTTTCTAAGCATGTCATAATTTACAGAAACAACAACACCAACTTTATAACCACCTTTCCATAAACCTCCGGTTTGTTTAACAATATCTTTACCTGTTGCGTCATTTGTAATTCCAACATATTGTAGATATTGACCACCGGTTGCAAAAAATTCATCAAAATATGCTTCATGAGCATCAGCAGTTCTTGAATCTGGCAGAATTGGTTTTACATTTTTATCTCTACTGCCAGCAGCACCTTTAAAAAGACATGCAGCAACTGCATTTTTTTTAGCTTCTATTTTTGCTAATTCAATCTTTTTCTCATATGCCCAAACTTTTAAAAGTTTTGTGCCATCAGCACCAATACCAACAACAGCAACTTCGTAATTCATGTCGCTAGCCCAAAGTTTTCTTTTTTCTTTACGTATACTTTGAGAAAACAAATCGCTAGATAAGCTTATCATAAAAACTAAAGCGAGTAATAAATTTAATTTTTTCATTTTTTAATTCGTTTAGATTTTTCAAAGGTTAGATGGAACCCACATCATGCTTACATAAAATATGCATATAAATCATCCTTCCTTCGTTAATTCATTAACCTGTGGGTTTCGTGTTAATAGATTGTTTTTATTATTAAAAAATTATATAAATATCATAATATAAAACGTAAATATTATAAATCTTATATAAACTAATTGTAATTTTTGATTATAATGTTAAAGTTATTGACTAATTGACAAAACAGCAAGCTTATTTTTAAAAATAATCTTGAAATAATAAATATCCACAAACAATGTGAGTGGATATTTAATAAAAAATTGGATAATAAAAATTAATTTATTTGTCTGATAAGCATTCCTTTATAATAATTTTTACCTCCAATAAACAATGTAAAATTCTTATCTTCGCCAGCATCATCTGTTTTATTAGCATCTTCGCCAGATTGTGCTTGTTGTTCTTCGGCAGCCATAAATCTGTTATCCCAGATTTGTTTAGGATTAACTCTGATTACGCCTTTTCTTTTATATTTAGTAATGCCTTCTTTATCCACATATTGTTGAAGAACTTCAAATTTATCACCTTTTTCTATATCTTCTTTTAGTCCAATTTTTGCAGCTAAAGGATTAGCGCTGTATAAAGGTGTTTTAGTTCTAAATACTTCGTATGTACGTTGCAGTTTTGCAATAACTTTATCAACTGCACGAACAGTAGCCATAGAAATAAGTTGTTCTTCGCTTTTAGTTGTAAAGATAGAAGATTGTAAATCAGCCCATGCATTTTCATAACCTACTAATTCAAGTTTGAATATATCTGAATTATCGAAAGCTGTTTTTTTGCTTTGCTCAATTGAATTTTCATCCATCCAGTATTCATTATAAAAAACAGCTGCAATAGAATCATTCCAAGCTAATCTGTATAAATAAGATGTGGTTTTTATTACATAGCCTTTACCTGCAACTGTAACAGCAGCACTAGCAAGATCAGTATAAGTACTAATATCTTTACCTGCAAGTTGTGCAACGGTATTTAAAAGTGCTAGACCTTTTTTTGTTTTATTTGCAATTTCTTCTTTACTAATGTATTTAAAATCATTAACAACAACAAAAGTATTTCTGATAAGCTCTTCACCCGCGTCAGCTAATAATGAAAGGCCTCTTTTACTACTTTTTGCAAGTTCAACGTCCATTTCAGATGCGTTATATGAGCCTCTTTCAGCAACTAAGTTCATATCAAATGCGCCATTTTCTGTTCTATTAAACCATTTTGCAATCATTTTTTTTGCAATTTGGTTTTGATCTAAAAAGCTTTCGATGTTTGCTATTTGAATATTTTCCTTTTCTTTATTGTTTTTAATATCTTCAGAAACAGCATTTATAATTTTTCTGTGTGATAGTAAGTGATTATTGAACTTATCTGGTAATTCAGCATTTGAAAATGTTGTGTCAATAACATTAGCAAATGGACGAGAAGGTTCATGAATCATTAAAGTGTATAAAGAACTTCTTCTGTAAACAGATTCTTTTGTTTCGTTCTCTGCATCATCTTGAGCTTGAACAAAAACAGGAAGAATGAGAAAGACGAATAATAATTTAAGTAATGTGATTTCTTTTTTCATTTTGATAAAAGGTTATTGAGTTAGTAAAAGTTTGATATTTTAAATTTATCTGAAAATAAATTTAGTTATTACGAACATAAAGAATATTTATTAAAAAATCAATTTTGTTATATGAACCATTTAATTTATTTGATTAGAATAATATTCTTAAAGATATATCAAAATAAGCAGGACTTCTATCAATAAAAATTTCATCCCAAGTATAATCAATTTCTACACCATCTTTAGCATCAGAATTTTCTTTATATTTTGCTTTTCCATAGAACGAATAAGTCCCTGCAGTGGTTTCTAATTGCACATTATGAGTTACATTAATTCCAAATCTAGCACCGAAATTTATCATTGTAGTTGATAATTCTTCGCCATCTACTTCTGTGTCCCAGTTCGAAACTGTTTCGCCAGCAATTCCTCCAAAAACACTAAAGTGGAAATTTCTTGCAAAATAAAATTCTTTTTGAATTCCTACAGCAAAACGACTAAAATTGAATTTTTTTGGATCTGAATCTATTGTAATTCCAATATCAGTAAAATTTGCGGTTGGATATTCTTTTGCTTGAAAAGCGAAGTCGCCATAAATTTTTACTTGCGACATAGGAAAATTAAGGAATTGACCAACATTAATTCCGCCTCTAAAAACGAAACCTCCCATATCCAAAGGCGCGTAACCAAATGATAAATCAAGTCCGAAATCTTTTTTCTCTTGCATTGTCATTCCTACATCAATTTTATGACCTGCAACTTGATAAAATGTTGACGTAGAAGTATTTCCAAGTTCATCTTTCCTATTATCTGTGATTTTTTTAGCTCTAACAACACCTTTCTTTTGGGCAATTGTGTTGCCTTTGCTATTTTGAGCATAAGACCAAATAAAATATCTCCTGTCTTGAGTTAGCCCTTCTTTTTTTCCAACTTTAGCTTTAATTGGATGGACAGAAAAAACAGGTGTTTTAACTCTAAATTGCTCAAAATCTTTTTCAATTTGGCTAAGAGCTTTTTCAATTCCATCGCTTACTAATTTATCTATTAATTGTTGTTTGGATTTTTGAATTGCAGGAGCGAGAATTTGACCTTTATTGTACTGAGTACCATCAGCTTCTGTGTTTGTAACAGTCATAAATTTAAATGGTGTACTTATATTATTATAAATATCATTAAGTTTCTTATTATCAATACGATTTTCATTTTCATAAAAACTTTGGTAGAAATAACCATCGATTGTGTCGTTATAGTTTAATCTTAAAAGATACGATGTTAATTTGCCCATATAACCGTTTTTAACTCTTTTTACTGGTTTAAATTCAGTTTTGTTTTTTTCGGCAGCTTTTTTTCTATCGGCATCTTGTTTATCATAAATTTCTTTCATTGTTTTAATATCATGGTAATCAACAACTAAAATATAGCTATTTGCAATAAGTTTTGCACCAGCATCAGCAATAGCATTTCTACCTCTTTTTTCTGCATCGGCTTTATCAACTTCAATATCTGTGGCATTATAAAAACCTCTTTTTTTAACTAAATCGGTAGAATAATTTCCTTGTTGGTCAATATTCCACCAATATTTAATAAGTTTTAATGCGTAATTATTTGATATTATAGAATTTGTAACAGATTTTGTATTATTTTTATTTCCGTATGAAATAACAGAAGTGTGTTGGTATGGAGAATTAATAATTTTTTCATTCAAATTATTGTGATCGAATTTTGAAGGTACTTGTGCATTATTTATTGCATTTCGTAACATATCAGAATAATTTTCGTTAGAAAAATCGAGAAGAATATAAGAAAATGAGCTTCTTGAATAAGACTCTTCATGTCCATTTTTTTTAACAATATCAGTATTTTGAGAATATAAGTTAAAACTGATTGATAATAAAATAAATAATATAAAACATTTAGTTAATTTCATTTTTCTTTTTTTTAGTTATATACATGTATTAACAATTAGCTAAATATATGAAATATTATTTTGATTTTAAGAATTTTTGTTTCAATTTTTTCATATAAATTGGGTTTTGTTATTTATTTATATAAACATTTTTAGTGATGGTATTGAAAACTGTATTTTTGAAAATAAAAATTTAAATAGTATAGAAATAATGAATATTGATGATTATTTATTTAAAGATGAGGCATATAGAGGAGAAAGAACTGCTTTAAGGTTTAGGTGGGTTTTAATTATAGTAATTTTTCTTTTTATAATTGTAACTTTATTAAAAGGAAATTATAAAGAGGCATTTTATGCTTCGATTCCTGTAATGATATTTCTGATTTATAATATTTATTTGTGGCATTTAATTAAGACCAAGCAAAATTTTTATTTTTTAAGATATTTTTCTGTAACCATAGATACAGTTTTATTAACAGTACATATTTATTTAAATTCAATATTCTTTTCTGATATTGCAGTTTCAACAACAGCTTCAATATTTATTTATCCGATTTTGATGTTTTTAGCTGTTTTACGATATGATAAAAAATTAATATTATTTTCAACATTATTAACAATATTTTTGTTTAATCTTAATTATTATTTAAGGCTTAAATATATTGATAATGAGTTGATTAGCAAAGTAATTTCATCAGATGTTCTTGGACATACTTTTAAATCAGGATATTTATTAATTCTTGGTTTGTTTTTTTTGAAAATACCTGATTTAGTTTACAGATTTATTAAAAGACAAAAAGAAGCACTCGAAAGAAATATTGAAATTGAAATAAAATTGGATAATGAAAAAAAAGAAAAAGGCATACTTGAAAAACTAATTCAAGAAAAAAACGAATTAAATGAAGAATTGGTTATTATGAATGAACAAATTGCAGCATCAAACAAATCTTTAAATGAACTTGTTCAAACAAAAGACAAATTATTGTCATTTATAAGTCATGATTTAAAAAATTCTTTTTCAACAATGGCTTCTATTGTAGAAACAACACTTGATAATTTTGAAGAAATGAGCGCTGATGATATTTCAAAATCTTTAGAAATACTATATAAGCATTCGAATAAAAATCATGAATTATTTGATAATTTATTGAAATGGGCAAGACTTCAAAGTGGAAAATTAACTGTACAGAAAGAGCGAATAGAATTAAATTTATTTTTTAAAGATTTGCACAGGCATTTTGAAAATCAATTAGAATTGAAAAATCTTGAATTAAAAATTGAAGAAAATTGTGAATTTTTGGTTTTAGCTGATAGAAATATGCTAAAAAGTATTTTCATCAATTTAATTGGAAATGCAATAAAATTTACACCAAAAGGCAAAAAAATAAATGTACATTTTCAAAAAAAAGCGGAAAATATCATTATAAAAATCATTGATGAAGGAATTGGTATTGAAAAAGAAAGAATTGACAAAATTTTTGATATTGGACAAAATGTAACAATGAAAGGTACAGAAGGCGAAAAAGGAAGCGGTTTTGGACTATTGCTATGTAAAGAATTAATAGAAAAAAACAATGGAACAATTGAACTACAAAGCGAATTTGGAAAAGGAAGCAGTTTTAATGTAATATTACCAAGTGCATTGAAAAATTAACAACATTAAAAAAAACATTTGATTTAAATAATTCTTTTTAAAACAAAGACGTTTTATCTTTATGTTTTTAATCTAATAATCTTATGAAATTTCTATATAGATTTATTTTTATTTTAATTATTTTTATTTACACTCAAATAGTTAATGCTCAGAGATTTGAGTTTACTGCTGACACTTCATATGTTAGAGAATTGGGCGAATTTATTTCCAAATCAAATAGAAATGAATTATTAAAAGCTTATAATAATTTTTCGAGCCAATGGAATACAGACTCAATAAATAGTTCTGAAAAGAAAAATGTTGTTATTGTTTCAAACAGATTATTAAAAAAAAGAGCAGTAGTTTATCCTTATTTTTACGATTTTATGTATATGATAAATTCAGTTTTAAAAGCTGAAGATAAATCAATCAAACTATCAGAAATATTAAATGTATTTAATCAATATACAGAAGATTTAAACTTTTCGAATAAAAATATTGATGAACTATTCAAATCTATTACTTTATTACTAGATAGTGGTTCATTTTACCAATCAAAAGCTTTAAAATGGCAGCACAATTCAAATAATTACAAAATATTAATATCAGCAAGAAATAAAATATCTTATTCTTTTAATAAAACAGATTTAATTTGTTATTCAAAACGAGATAGTATGATTATAAAAAATACAAGCGGTCAATATTATCCAGAACAAGATGAATGGCAAGGAAAAAATGGATTCGTTAGTTGGGAAAGAACAAATTTTTCTGCAGATAGCGTTTTTGCGCAACTAAGTGATTATCATATTAATATGAAATTAGCTGAATATATTGCAGATTCTGTAAGTTTCATAAATAAATATTATTTCAATGGAAAAATGCTAGGAAAAATAGAAGATAAACTAATTGCAAATTCAAGAGGTGAAAAAGCTATTTATCCTAAATTTTATTCGTATGAAAAGTTAATTGAATTACCAAAAGTATTACCAAATATTGATTATATCGGTGGTTTTAATATGTTTGGCAATAAATTTATAGGAAGTGGCGACGAAAATATTGATGCTAAATTATTAATATTTAAAAATGATAAAATATTTGCAAAAGCTACTTCAAACCTTTTTACGTTTGAAAAAAAAAGAATATCATCAAATGATACAAAAATAACAATAGATTTATTAGGCGATTCATTATATCATCCTGGTTTAAATTTTAATTATATAATTGATGAAAAAAAAGTTTCATTAATCAGAGCAGTTGGTGGATTATCTGAAAGTTTATTTTTTGATACATATCACAAACTTGATATCGATGTTAAAGAAATAAGTTTTTCGTTAAACGACACTTTAATTTTATTAAAAGCACCACCGGCAACTACACATAGACGTGCATCTTTTGAATCTAATAATTATTTTTCATTCGATAATTACGATAAAATTGGTTTGATGGATAAAATACATCCATTAAAAGCAATAAGCAATCTGACTAGAAAATCAGTTGAAAGAATATTTACACCCTCACAATTAGGACGATATATTGAAAAAAGCGAATCTGCAAGCATTACATTACTTATAAGACTTTCAAATTTTGGATTTGTTAATTATAATATAAAAACAAAAGAAGCAAATGCAAAGCAGAAACTTTTCGATTATATAGAATCTAATTATGGTAAAAAAGATTACGATGCAATTAGTATAATATCAGAACCGCCAAAAGGGAACAATGCAACTTTAGATTTAAAAACAATGGAAATGACTGTTCTTGGCGTAAAACCTTTTGTTTTAAGCGAAAACAGGCGAGTTGGTGTAGTTCCTGAAGGAAACCAAATTATAATAAAAAAAGATTTGGAAATTGACTTTAATGGAAAACTACAAGCCGGATTGGCAAAATTATATGGCAAAGATTTAACTTTTTTTTACGATAGTTTTTATGTTAGTCTAAAAGATATTGATTCATTAACTTTATCGTATAAGAGCGAAGAAAAAACCAAAGACTCTGTTTATGTTTATTCGCCGGTAATGTCAAAAGTTGAAGAAATAACAGGTTTATTAAGAATTGATGATCCTTCAAATAAATCAGGAATTAAAACAATTCCATTATATCCAATTCTAGAAAGTCATGATACATCTTATGTTTATTATGATTCTCGTAATGAGCAAGATACAGTATACAATAGAAATAGCTTTTATTTTAAAAACTATGCATTTGAAATGGATAGTTTAAACACAATAATAAAGAAAAATGTTGATATCAGAGGCATGTTTATTTCCGGAGGTATTTTCCCTGATTTTGAAGAAAACCTAACAGTGCAAAACGACTCTTCGCTCGGTTTTATTCATAATCTATCTGATAAAACAATACAATTGTACGAAGGAAAAGGAACATATGATAATACTATTACATTGAGTAATAAGGGTTTAAAAGGAAGCGGAAAAGTAGATTATTTAACTGCTCTAGTATTTTCGGAAGAATTCATATTTTTTCCTGATTCTATGAATGCAATTACAAATAAATTTGAATTGAAAAAAAATAAGGGAGATTCTTCAATAACAGAATATCCTGAAGTTTATATCGATTCGGCATATGTACATTGGGAACCACAGCGCGACAGAATGTTTATCAACTCTCTTGAAGATACATTTTCAATGTTTAAAACCTACGCAAAATTTACAGGAGAGTTAGAGTTAAAGCCCCAATATTTAAAAGGAAAAGGAGATATTGATATTGTTGATGCTAATTTACAATCAGATTCTTATACTTTTTTTGCTGATAATTTTACAGTTGATACTGCTGATTTTAAATTAAAACCACGTGAGTTTGAGGAAATTTCGCCTGTATTAACTTATAATGTTAGTGGCGATATAGATTTTATAAAAAAAACAGGTGCTTTTAAATCTAATGGCGATAGCTCGTATATAAACTTTCAAATAAATCAATACCTCTGTTATATGAACTATTTTAATTGGTATATGTCAGTTAAACAAATTGAAATTGGAGCAATCGCAGATATAATTACAGATACTATTGTTGCCAATGTTGATGTAAATGACTCAATTTTAAATAATAAAATTATTGAAACATCATACATAACATCTTTTGCAGATTCTGTTTATACAGATGTTGATTTAACGCAAAGCTCAAGATTTGTTTCAACACATCCAAAACAAGATTCATTAAGTTTTATTTCAAAATCATCATCTTATGATATAAAAACAAGCATAATTAAAGCACGAAATGTTAAAATTATTAAAATTGGCGATGCACATATTTTCCCAAAAAACACAGTTACAATTGAACCAAAAGCAAAAATTAGAACTCTTGAACAATCGCGAATTGTAGCAAATACAATAAGCAGATTTCATGAGTTTTACGATGCCAAAATCGATATTTATGGAGCAAAAGCATATTCGGCATCAGCTGATTATCAATACTTTGATAGAAATGATAGCATGCAAATAATTAGTTTTGATACAATATATATTAATAAAAAATCAGATCAAACTTTAGCTTTTGGCCGAATAACCCAAAAAGATGATTTTAAATTAAGTCCCGAATTTTCATATTTCGGCAATATCAGCATAGAAGCTAAAAGGAAAGATATTGAATTTGAAGGCTTTGCAAAAATAAATACAGAATGCACACACCGATTAGAAAATTTTTGGTTTGAATTTAAATCAGTAATAAATAAAGATAGTATAGTAATTCCTATTGATAGTGTTGTATTGGATAATGAAAACAGAAAATTGTATACAAGCATGTTTTATTCATTAGATTCGCTGGGAATTTACACTTCGTTTTTAAACCGAAAGAAAAGATTTACAGACAAACCAATTCTTAAAAGCAGTGGATTTTTATATTTTAACGACAAAACAGGATATTTTGAAATTACAGATTCTGCAAAATTGAAAAATCCGGAAATAGCAGGAGACTATATGAGTTTTCATAAAAAATTATGTCTGCAAATAGGTGAAGGTAAAATGGATTTTGGATTAAATTATGGTCAGGTTAAACTTACGCCAGTTGGTAAAATATATCAAAACCTCGAAAACTATAAAACAAATCTTAAAGTGATGATGGGCGTTGATTTTTATTTTAGCGAACAAGCCTTAACATTTATGGCAGAAAAATTTAATGAAACACAATTTTCGGAACCAATTGATACGGAAGATCTTGTTTACAAATCAAATTTTACAGAATTAGTAGGCTTAAAACGCTCAGAACAATACGCAAATGATGCTGCTTTATTGGGTAAATTTTCAGAATTACCAAAAGAAATGCTGCATAGTATTTTCTTTACTGATGTGAAATTTAAATGGAATAAAACAAGAAGAGCTTATGTATCTGAAGGTCAAATAGGTATAGGAAATATAAATAATCAACAAATCAATAAATTAGTTGATGGAAAAATTGAAATCTTAAACAAAAAAGATGGTAATGTTGTAACAATTTATCTCGAAATAGATCAATTCAATTGGTTTTTCTTTACATATAAAAATGAAACAATGAAAAGCGTTTCATCATACGAAGACTTTAATTTGATAATTGCTAATGTTAAAGATAAAGATAGAAAATCGCCGTTAAAAAATACAGACGCTGAATATATTTATTTCAAAGGCAATAAAGATACAAGAGAGAACTTTTTAACGGATATTAAAAATCAAAAAGAGGAAGAAGATTTTAACTATGATATTAATATTACAAATAACACAAATATCAGCAATGAAGAAACCGAAGTAAAAGAAGAAGGAACAATAACAGAAGAACTTGAAACAGAAGAGATTAAAGAATTAGAAACAGAAGAAATAATTGAGGAAGTTAAAGAAGAAATAAAACCAAATGAAAAAGAGATAATAGAAGAAAAAGTAGAACCTGAAGAAGAAATTATTGAAATAGAAGAAATTATTGAAGAAGAAGAAGAAGCTGAAGAAGAAGGTGGAGGATAAATAAATTATAAACAATAGACTCAAAACTTTAATAACCAAATAATCAAATAACCATTATAAATAAATCTAAAAAAAAAAATGACACAATTAAAAGAAGGAGATAAAGCACCCGGAATAGAAAATATTTTAGAATCAGGAAAATTAAAAGGGAAAAAACTAATATTATACTTTTATCCAAAGGATAACACACCAGGTTGCACGGCAGAAGCTTGTAATTTAAGAGATAATTATGAAACTTTAAAAACCAAAAAATATGAAGTTATTGGAGTTAGTCCTGATAATGAAGTATTACACGAAAAGTTTAAAACAAAAAATGAATTACCATTTCAATTAATAGCAGATACGGAAAAAAAGATATTGAATGATTTTGGAGTTTGGGGAGAAAAAAAATTGTACGGAAAAACATATATGGGAGTTAATAGAACAACATTTATTATAAATGACAAAGGAATTATTGAAAAGATTATTACTAAAGTTCAAACAAAAGACCATGCAAATCAAATTTTAAATGATATGCAGTAATTTACAAATTAAACATAAATAATAATTTTTAGAATTCAAATTTTTAAATATTTATGCTAAATAATGTAATTTTTATTTCATTATTCCTTTTAAAAAAATTACATTTGCGCAAATTTCTTAAAACTTAATTATTGATAAGCATATGACAAAGAAACACGAAAAAGCAGATAGTAGTATTGAAGTAGTTGAAAATGCTTTAGGTAGAACCGAACAATTTATAGAAGATAATCAAAAAATTGTAACTTCAGTAGTTCTGGGAATTATTGTAATCGTTGCAATATATTTAGCATATCAAAAATTTTACTTGAAACCTTTAGAAGAAGAAGCTCAATCTCAAATGTTTGTTGCAGAACAATATTTTGCAAGAGATTCATTTGCTTTAGCACTAGATGGTGATGTAAATTATCCTGGATTTATAACAATAATAGATGAATATTCCGCAACAAAAGCAGCTAATTTAGCAAATTATTATGCCGGAATTTCATATTTACATCTTGGACAATTTGAAAACGCAATTGATTATTTAAAAAATTTTGCTTCTGATGATAAAGAACTACAGTTCATAGCATTAGGTGCAATTGGCGATGCTTTTATGGAACTAAATAAACCCGAAGATGCAATTAAAAATTACAAAAATGCAGCTACTAGCGAAGATGAATTATTTGCACCTATTTACTTGCTAAAAGCAGGAAACGCTCTTGAATCTTTAGGTAAAAAAGATGAAGCTTTAGAAGTTTATCAATTAATAAAAGATAAATACAAAGAATCTTACCAAGGAAGAATTATTGATAAATACATTACCAGATTACAATTAAAATAAAATATTTATAATGTAAATGAAAAAGACTTTTTTGGAAACTCCGGAAAAGTCTTTTTTGCAATAAAAAATACCAAATAACAAAAAACATAAAAAATGGCCACAGCATTAAAAAACTTATCAAATTACGATATTTACAGCGTTCCTAATGCATCAAATATGAAATTCGGAATTGTAGTTGCAGAATGGAATATCGAAATAACAGAAGCTTTATACAACGGTGCTTTTAATACACTAAAAAAACATGGCACAAAAGAAGAAAATATTTTTAAAATATATGTGCCTGGAAGTTTTGAATTAACACTTGGCGCTCAACTAATTGCAGAAAATACAGATGTTGATGCAATAATAGTTCTTGGATGTGTTATTCAAGGCCAAACAAGGCATTTCGACTTTATTTGCAGCGGAGTAACACAAGGAATCACAGATTTAAATCTGAAATATAACAAACCTTTTATTTTCGGATTATTAACAACAAATAATCAGCAACAAGCAATTGATAGAGCAGGAGGCAAGCATGGAAATAAAGGCGACGAAGCTGCAATTACAGCAATTAAAATGATAAATCTAAAAAATAGTCTATTGACTTAATTTTTTAGATTTTAAATGATTAATTCACTAATTTCTAATTACTAAAATCATGCGAATACTTATTTTATGCACAGGAAATTCATGTCGTAGCAAAATGGCCGAAGGCTTTTTTAAAAGTTTTGATTCAAAAATTGAAGTTTTTTCTGCCGGAACAAATCCT
>JAFGWC010000102.1 GCA_016937695.1 Bacteroidales bacterium | reverse complement strand
ATCTCCATTAACCAAAAGAGCGAATTTTTTTTCTATTCCAAGTGACATAGAATTAATAAAAATAGAAGATACAATCAATAAAGCTACAACTAAAATAATTAAAATAGCTGATCTAATTAATTTAGACTTAGATGTTTTTGAAAATAAAATTTTTTTTATTAATAAATAATCTAATTCTTTATTCACTTATTTCCTCTTTAATATTTCCATGTGTTAATGTAACAACTTTATCACATTTATTTGCAAAAGCATTATTATGTGTAACTAGGATTAATGTAGATTCTTCTTCTTTAACAAGATTAATTAGTAGTTCTTCAACAAAAAAAGCGTTCTCTTCATCCAAAGAGCCTGTAGGTTCATCAGCAAAAATAACTTTCGGATTTATACTTAAAGCTCGCGCTAATGCTATTCTTTGTTTTTCTCCGCCAGATAATTGAGATGGTTTATGGTTTTTTCTATCGGTTAAGCCTATTTTTTCTAATAAATAATCTGCTCTTTTTTTAGCAATATTTTTATTTTGCTTATTAATTAATAAAGGCATTATTATATTTTCAAAAGCTGTAAAATCATCTAATAATAAACTATTTTGAAAAATAAAACCCATTTCTTTATTTCTTATTTTACATAATTCTTTGTCATTTATTTTAGATATATTTTTATTATTGAATATTACTTTACCACTATTTGCAGCCAATAAAGATGCTGCAATTTGGAGTAAAGTACTTTTTCCACATCCACTTTTTCCGACAATAGCTATAGATTTGCCTTTTTCAATTGTTAAAGAAAGGTTGTTTATTATTGTTAGTTTTTCTTTAGAGTCTGGAAGCGGATAACTTTTAATTATATTCTCTAATTCAATTATGTTACTCATTTAATAATATCTCCATGCTATCGTTTTTTAATAATTTATTAACTGCAACTTTACTTATAAGTATTGTTAAAATAAATAAAGGTAGTGCAACTAACAAACTGTTTTTAATTGAAAAATTAAGATTTACATCTACTGATAAAATTGGAATCATATAGTTTGTTATTTTATTTAAAAATAAAGTAATCACTGAATAGTAATTAATACTTAGAAAAGATAGTAATGAGCCAATTATTATTCCTGTAGAACTAACTATTAAAGAAGATATAGTAAAAATATTTTTTGTCTGTTTTCTAGTGATTCCTAACGCTCTAAGCATAGCTATTTCACTTTTTTTTGACTTAATTAGATTAATTGTGCTTCCATAAAGGTTAATTAATACAATTATACTCATTATCGATAAAGTTAAATACATTAATAATTGCTCTAATTTCATAGCAGCATATAAACTTAAGTTTTGGTTAATCCAAGATTCAACTTTACCTCTATCGCCTACGATTGAAGTAATAGAGTCAATATCGCCAAAAGCTCCAATTTTATATGGAGTGTATGGTGCATATTTACTTAGTAAATTTATATTCATAAATACATAATAATTATTAAAATCTTTTAATGGCGAATAATAGACTCCTGATATTTCCTTTTCAATTTCTAATGGAACTACTGTAACTGTTTTTCCTTTTTTAAGCATTGTGATATTTACAGGTTTCATATAAGAGAAGGAAGAATTTAAAACTTTTGTATAGCCCATAATAACTCCCTCATCTGAAAATGAACCTTGTATTATTGAATAAGGTAAATTGTTAAAATCCTTTTCATCAAATGCTCTTATTTTTCCAAATAATTGAGAGCCATCATCATTTCTAATTATTACGGGAACTTCTGCAAAGGCAAAAGCTTCACTTATGTTATTGTTTTCTTTTAATTGAGAAATAAGATTATTTACATCAATTCCATCATTTACTTCAATTATTGCATCATAGCTATCGAATTCTCTGATAAGTGAAAATTTTTTATCTTGCAAACCAATCATAAAAGCTAAAACAATGTTTAATGCTAAAGTAGAGAACAGTAATCCTAGTGCTATTCTGATAGAAGTTATTTTATGACGATTTTTTGAAGAAAAAGCGTATCTGTTTGCAATTTTATAAATCATCACTTCCCTCTCGATATTGAATATCTATAATTTTATTATTTTCATAAATAACGGTACAATATAGGATATTATTATCATATAAGTTCTCAATTTTTTTATTATTTTCATAATAATAAGAACTGATTAATTTACCATTTTCTTTTATTGAAACATTATCAATATTATTGTTTGAATAAATTGTAGTTGTTTCTTTTATTGTATCATATTCTCTTGTGAATTTATTATAAATTTTTTCAGTAATTATATCTTTTGTTTTGATATAATTTTGATTATAAAAGAATTCTTCTTTTTTTATTAAATAATTATCCAGATTATATTGTTCTTTTTTAATTAACATTCCATCTTTAAAAAATTCTTTATAGATAAATTTATCATCTTTTTGTGTTAAAATTATTTCATTGTCTTTTTCTGTGGTTATTTCAATATTTTTTAATATTTGATCATTTTTATATTCTAAAGAATTAATTACTCCATTATGAATTTGAGATTCTTTATAGCTGTCTTTTTCACTTATACTTAAACTTTGTGAATTTTTTACAATTTCATAAGTGAATAATTTATAATTATCTTTATTCAAAAGATATATAGAAATGAGTTTGTTATCTGTGTTATATAAATATAGAAATATTTCTTGTTCACCATTTTTGTTTAGTTTAACTTTCTTTATGAGTTTATTTGATTTATCATAGTTATAGTAAAAAGAATCATTCCCTATCTCTTCTTTTATAAGTAAATTATTTAGATATGTTTGTTTAGTTTGCTCGTCTTGATAATCAATTGTAATTATTTTTTCATTGTTTATTGTTTCAATAGTAGTTTTTTTTAAAATTTGAGAATTGTGGAATAATGTTTGCTCTAAAACATTATTATTAGCCTTTTCAATTATGTAATAATCATCACCTATATTATATTCTCCCAAATTTTGACCAATAATATTTGATTTAAATGTGGCAGCATATATATTTAATATAAACAATGAGTATATACCAATTAAAAAGGCTTTTTTCATAATTTTCTCTATTTATCAATTCCTACTAAAGCATTTAAAAATTCTTCTTCATTAAAGGTTTTTAAATCCTCATAAGTTTCTCCAACTCCGACAAATGCTACTGGTAAATTTAGTTTTTCACCAATTTGAACAAGAGATCCACCTTTTGCTGCACTATCATATTTTGATAAAATTAAAGCATCTAATTTTATTGCATCATTAAATAATTGAGCTTGAGAGAACCCATTTTGACCAGTTGTACTATCAATTACAAGAACTTTTTTATAATGGTTATCATCGAAACCTTTTGCTCTAATAATTTTATCTATTTTCTTTAATTCTCTTAGTAAATTATCTTTATTATGCATTCTACCAGCAGTATCAGCTAATATCAGATTATCGTTCTTAGCTTTTGCACTAGTAATGGCATCAAAAATAACAGCACCTGGATCGCTACCATTATTTTGTTTTACAATTCTAACGCCAAGTCTATTTGCATGCAATTCTAATTGATCTATCGCAGCAGCTCTAAAGGTATCAGCAGCAGCAAGCAATACATTGTATCCATCTTTTTTATATTTATTTGCAATTTTAGCAATTGAAGTAGTTTTCCCTACTCCATTAACTCCTAATACTAAACAGATAGTTAAATCGTCTTTATAAACAGGAATTTCATAAGGTTTTACTTTATTTTTTAGAATTTCTTTTAAAAGATTTTGTAGTGATTCTTGTGTATCACATTTTTCCTCTTTTGCTCTTTGTCTAAGTTGATCTGAAATATTCATTGCCATTGAAGCACCTAAATCCCCTTCAACTAATAAATCTTCTAAATCTTCATAAAAAGTTTCATCTAATTTTTTTGTACTAAATAAGGCTTTTAATTTAGCCCCAAATTTTTCAAACATGTTTTCTCCAATACTTTTTTTTATGTTGTAGCTAATTTTATATATGATATTAACTTATATACAATATTTATAGAACTAAGTGTTAACACTGAAGTTGAAAATATATCTAAAAAAGATTGTATTTCATTTGTACCATATGCATCATTTATATTATTTATTGCTAATGTTGTAAAGTTTATAAATACATATGATAATAATGTAGAATAAAATTTATCTTGAGCTTTATCAACTGCTAAACTATTATTCATCCATAACGGCTTTAATTTAAAAGAAATAGAATCAATTTCATCAATGTTTTGTATTATAAGGGGTGCATAATCTTCTTTTTCGACTTCTACATAAAAAGGTAAAATTTGATTCTCTAAATTTAATGACATACCGCTGTTTATCGTTTTTCCATTTAATTTAAAAGAAGAATATCCACTATTAGAAATAATATTTATAGATGGAATTATTTTTTTATCTAATAATAAATCTAATATTATGAAATCTGAATCTGTATTATCTATTTTTATTATTTTAGATGAATATGCGTCGCTAATTTTAATAAAATGAATATTCTTCTCTAATATCAAATATTCATTGTTAATTTTGAGTGTTTTAAGTTCGGATTCTTTAATTTTTACAAAATTATAGTTTTCTTCTTTTTCTTTTATTAATTCATCTTTTGATGTTTTTAATATTTCTTTTGCATTTATTGAATTAGCTTTGTTTTTTATTTTTACAAGGGAATAGTCAGAATTAAAATAGTTTATTAAACTAATTAGTATTTCTTGAGTATTGTCACGAATAAACTGAGTTTTAATAATTTTATTATAAATAGTTTCTTTTTTATTATTATCTAGATACTCAATTTTTACTCTATTTAAATCGTTAATTTTATCAAAAGAGATTAATAAAAATCCATCACATTTATTTTCAGTTAATAAATTAGATATTATATTTGAATCTTTAGAATTTAATAAAAACCCTAATAGTGGATTATTTTTCATTGCTGAAAAAGTAAATTTAATATCATCAAATTTTGAAAAATCGATTTCACTTTGATTTTTTAAATTTAATTTATCTATTTCTATATTTAATGTGTTTATTTTATCAATATATTCATCGTTTTGAGGGTCTTGAGAATAAGATGAAATTAGAGTTGATAATTTTTCATTTAAAAGCTCTTTTTCATTTATTAAATCATTTTCACTTTTACTTTTTATAAAATAATCATTTAATTTGATTTGAGATAAATAATTATTACATAAGTCAGTAATATAAAGTAAATCATTATAATTATCTAATTCTTGATTGTTAATATTATCGATATTTGGGTTATCACTATTTTTAATTAAATTATAGTTATTACTATTTATTACTAATGAAGTTGCTATATTAAAATCAGAAGCATAAATAAAATAAGATAAATTAATCATTATAAAAATGATAAACCCTTTTTTCATAAAATTATTCCTCTTGTATCCATTGTAAATAGGCTTCAATAAATACGTCAATATCTCCATCCATAACTGCAATTACATTAGTGTTTTGGGCATTTGTTCGATGATCTTTTACCATAGTGTATGGTTGGAAAACATAACTACGAATTTGAGATCCCCAAGAGATTTCCATTTTCTTAATCGCATTCTCTTCATGCTCTTTTTGTCTTTTTTCTTCGTAATATGCATATAATTTAGATCTTAACATTTTAAAGGCTACTTCCTTATTCATTAGTTGAGATCTTTCATTTTGGCATTGAACTACAATACCAGATTCATAGTGTGTAATTCGAACAGCACTATCAGTTTT
>JAFGWC010000101.1 GCA_016937695.1 Bacteroidales bacterium | reverse complement strand
CTTAAAACCATTGCGTGTGTCATTAAACTTTCTCCATAATCTAAGCGTTGAGCTTTAGTTAATGAAAAATTAGTATCAAATAAATTTTCTAAATCAAAAATATCTAAATCCATAATTCCTGATTCTTTGTCACTAGATTTTCCAACATCAGATCCAAACCATACAGCTTTTCCATCTTTCATTTGTTTTATAGCAGCTTCTTTTAGTTCATCAATTGGAAGATTTAAATATTTTACAGGATATCCACCTTGTACATTTCCTAAGAATTTAACTGTATAAGTATTATTGTATGGTTTATCTTTTGTTGGGGCATTGATTAAACTAATATAATCACTCATATCCATATTAACATATTTGTTATAGAAGTCTTGAGGTGTGATATTATCTATTCTAATAAAATTTTTATCTTTATCTCTAGTTTCTAATGTTATAGTTTTAGGTGGTTCTCCAAGACAAATACATAACATTCTATAGATAGTATCTAGCATTTTGGTTTTGTTATTTCTTAAATTCTTGATATTTTTATCTTCTTTATATTGATCTCTTAAAGTTGCTGCGAATTCTCTTAATTTATTCGTTAGTAAAGAGTCCATATATTTTGATCCCGAAGAAGAAATACTTTCCGGCATAGACGTTTTTGGAACAACACCATATTTATCAATTAAGGAAGCAAACATATCCCATTGGCCCCCATCTCCTAAAGGGTCAGTAAGTAGGAAAGCAACTTCTCTTGAGTCTAATGGCTGATCAATAGTTTCTATGATATTTTCTAAAAAATGGTTTGATTTTTCTAATTTATCATAAAAAAAAGGGTAGGCTTGTGATAACTCAAAAGTATCAAGATTTAATTTTTCCATAATTTCTAATCGCATTACATTTAATGCTGCAAACATCCAACATCTTCCAGAAAGTTTTTGATTGGTGATTTCTCCAGTCTTTACCTCAATTGAGTATTCGTGAGTGTTTGACACAACACTTTCTATTGTTTTTGCGCTTTTAATAATTCCATTGTTTATTACGGAATTTTTTGCAATAATATTTTTTTTATTTGAATTAAAATTTTTATTAAAAATATCTAATTCTTCTTTAGTTATTAAATTAGTCATTTTTATACCTCTTAAAACAAGCTTAACATAAATTAATTAATGATAAAAGAATTAACACAGAAGTTTATTTCATCTTTAATTTCAATTAGATAAAAAGGCTACCAGAACTAATAATGAAGTCGTGGTGGATAACTAAATTTTAAAAATTACATTAATATTTTTTAAATATGATTTTATTATTAAGATAATTTTTTATTATAATATTTAAAAGCTTTTTCAATATCATTTGTTATTCCTGTATGAGAAGTAATAATATATTCACAATTATTTTTAATTGCAAAATCTTTTAATTTATAAAGAGAATTACTATTTTCTTTATTATTAAAGCCTAAGAGATCAAAAAACCTATATCCTTCACCATTTTTTAAAATGAGGCTATCTCCAATAAATAGATATTTATCATCTATAAAATAACAAGTATGCCCTAAAGTATGGCCGGCTGTGAGTATTGGTTGAATTTTTATATTTCCTATATAAATAGGAGTGTTCGTATTAAAAAAAGTTATATCTTTTTTTACTTCAAGTTTATGTTTAATTTTTAAAAAGCCTACTTTAACTCTTTCGATACTTTTGCTTAAATGTTTAATTTCATTTTCATGAAGATATATCGTAGTGTTATTAAAATCATTGCTTTCTTCATAAAGACAACCGGCATGGTCACTGTCTATATGTGTTAAAAAAATAGCGTCAATTTCATTTACTTTTATATTTATTTTTTTAAATTCTTCATAACGTGTTGAACTATCTTTGTAGCCACTATCTATAGCAATGATATCTTTTCCCTTCTTATAAATAAAATAATTTGAATCTCCATCTTCAATAGAATATAAATTCTCAAATAGTTTTTTTGTTTTTAGGGGATTAATTATCATAAAAGTTTTCTTTTTTACTTTCTTTATTGTGTCAATTATATCAAACATTAATTTTCCTTTTATATAACAAATTTATAATATTTATATTGTTTATTTTGACACATTTTAATAAAAGTGTCAAATAAACATTGGTATAGTAAAATAAAGGTAAATGTTAAGTATAAAAATTTGATTAATAAAATAAAAAATAAATTGTAACAATAACCATAAAACGTTTGAGTTTTTATTTGATTGTAATCATAAAAAAGAGAAATCAAGTATTTGTAAAATATCATTAATTTCTTTTGTTATAATAATTTCTTGACATCGAATAATCCAAGAATTATAGTTAATTAATAATTGCAAATTAAAATAATTTAATTTGAATAAATTTGGAGGTGTGCATAGATGGCAAAGATTTCAAAAAGATTACAACTAAGAATATTTCATTTATTGATGTATGTTGCATTAGGTGTATTAGTTTATTTAGGTATGGATTCTATTTTAGATTTTGCTTCAGATTATGAGGTCTTAGCAGCTATATTATTTGTTGTTATTATTGCAATTCCAGCTTATTTACATGTATTCGTTATTCTTAAAAAAAGAAAAAAATAATCAGATTATTTTTTAAAGAGTTTATTTTTTAATACATCTTTAAGCTTGTATTTTGAGTTTATAAAGAGCTTTATTTCTATTATT
>JAFGWC010000100.1 GCA_016937695.1 Bacteroidales bacterium | reverse complement strand
TCGGCGTGAGTCTTTTTTTTAGTGTTTATTTTTTTTTATTTCAAATTACTAATAATTAACAACTCACACCGAGACTGCTAATACTTACGACTCAAAAAGTCTCGGCGTGAGTTTTTTTTTAGTGTTTATTTTTTATTATTTCAACTTATTATTAATAAACAACTCACCCCGAGACTGCTAAAATAACGGTACGGTTATTGGATAATTGTAATATATTAACCATATATTAACCAAAATGATAAAAAGAACCCTGTATTTCGGTAATAATGCATATCTGCATACCAAAGATAAACAACTTGTTATTGATTTTGCTGATAAAGAAAAAGCAAAAGCTTCAGTTCCAATAGAAGACATTGGTGTAGTAATTTTAGATGCATATCAATTAACAATATCTCAAAATTTAATTTCAAATTTATTAGATAATAATGTTGCATTAATAACATGCAACAGCAAAAGAATGCCGCAAGGCTTAATGCTTAATCTCGAAGGAAATACAATACAGCAAGAAAGGTTTAACGCACAGATAAATGCCAGTTTACCATTAAAAAAGCAATTATGGCAACAAACCGTTAATGTAAAAATTGCAAACCAAAGAGCTTTATTATTAAAAATCAGTAAAAATAATAGTGCCGTTGTAACTAAAAGTAACGCAGACACTAAACCCGATTATAACAACATGCAATACTGGGCCGATTCTGTACGCTCAGGCGACCCTGATAATTATGAAGCAAGAGCTGCCGCCTTTTACTGGAAAACTCTTTTTGTCGACTATTTTTCTGGTTTTAAAAGAGACCGATTTGAAGCTAAACCAAATAATCTGCTAAATTATGCTTATGCAATTTTACGAGCAGTTACGGCACGTAGTTTGGTAGCATCCGGATTATTGCCTACAATTGGTATTCATCACCACAATAAATATAATGCATATGCTTTAGCAGATGACATTATGGAGCCATACCGTCCATATGTAGATGAAATTGTTTATGATATTGTTGCTAAAATTTTCAGTAAAAATAAATTGATACAAGAATTTGAACTAACACCGGATATAAAAAAAGAGCTTTTAATAATTCCTTCAATAGATGTTTTTATAGATGGTGAAAAAAGTCCTTTAATGATTGCAATGCAAAGAACAACAGCAAGTCTGTATTATTGTTTTGCAGGCGACAGCCGAAAAATTATATATCCGGTATTATAAATATCATAGTCTCGGCGTGTCTTAAAGTCTTAGTGTGCCTTTAAGACACGCCGAGACTTTAATTAAAATTATGAGTTTAGACAGATTAAATCAATACAGAGTTATGTGGGTAATGGTGTTTTTTGATTTGCCAACAAATACAAAAAAAGAAAGGCGACAAGCATCGCAGTTCAGGAAAAGGCTTTTGCAAGATGGTTTTTCAATGTTTCAGTTTTCTATTTATGTAAGGCATTGCCCCAGTCGCGAAAATGCCGAGGTTCATATAAAACGTGTAAAATCAGTTTTGCCGCCCAACGGTCATGTGGGGATAATGCAAATAACAGATAAACAATTTGGAATGATAGAATTATTTTATTCGCAGCAAAAAGAGAAGAAACCGGAAATGCATCAGCAGTTAAGTTTGTTTTAAGCTTTTAGATTAAAATAAAAAGCTGAAACCTTTGGTGTTTTTGTTGTAATTATCTATTTCAGAAGATAAATATTTGTTGTATTGATTAAACATAAAAGAATAAAATAATGAAATATTATTTTCATTACGTGCTGCTTCAAGAGCATTTAAATAATCAGTTTTATCCTCTTTAAAAACAATAGATAATGGCAAATTAAAATATTCTTGAACATAATTCATTATAAGCCTTGACAATCTGCCATTTCCATCTGCAAAAGGATGAATGCTTACTAAATTAAAATGAGCCCAAAATGCCAGTTCAAGTTGGTTTTTATATTTTTTTTCGCACTCATAAATCATTTTGTTTAAATTATTGCAGAAATTGTCTAAAAGTTCCGGTACTTTATCGTAATTAGGAAAACTTCTTTTTCCTGCAAAAACATTCATTTTTCTTATGTTACCTTTTGTTACATCAACTTTTCTAAGCGCAGTATCATAAACCGCACCGGTTAATTTCATTATTTTACTACTTATTTCTTTTAAAGTATTACTTGTTATTAGGGTTTTATTATTTGCTAAATTTAGTGTAAATAACAGGGCATTGTAATGGTCTTTTGTCATAAGGGAATGTTCAAGCGGCTTACCTTTTGGTGTAATGTTTTCGTCTAAAAGCAGTTGAGTTTCGATTTCAGACAGGGAACTACCTTCTATTACAGTACTGTGGTTTGTTATTAAGAAAAGATTGAATTTTTTGTAATCAATTGCATCTTCAATTTTCAATTCTCTGTATTCTTTTATTATTTTTTCAGTTTCCATTGCTCTAATATTTATTCAAATATATCTATTTATGTGATAGTACATATAAAAAAAGGCCTTGTTTTTTCAAGACCTTTTCTATTTCAACACAGTTTTTTTATTTCTAATATTCCACTTAATTAGTTGTGATATAGAGTATTGAGCCCAGGTATACTGTGTTCAATACTTCAAAGATACAAAATGAAAGCAATTCACAAC
>JAFGWC010000099.1 GCA_016937695.1 Bacteroidales bacterium | reverse complement strand
ACGCTATTTTTTTAATAATATTCTCGTTTACAATACTGTCGCTCATTTGTTTATAAACTTTATAATAGTTTAATGATTTTTCAAAATTTCGGTTTTTCTCATAAATAATAGCCAAACCTTTTGCTGCATCTTTTAAATTTAGTGGATTTCCAATTTTTTCTGATACAAAGTATCCTTTTTCTAAATATTTTTTGGCTTTATCAAAATTATTTAATTTAAGATATATCTGCCCAAGACTATTATTTGATTGAGCAATTCCAAGCATTTCATTTATCTCTTCTCTTTTTGCTAAACCCATTTTAAAAAAAGAAATTGCATTGTCGAAATTATTTTCCTTTTCAAAACAAACACCTTTTCCATTATAAACCCAGCCTAACAATGAGTTGAAGCTATTTTCCTCGCATATTATTATACATTTATCATAATATTCGTGTGCTTTTTCTATTTTATTTTGCTTTTCATAAATTAAAGCAATATTATTAAGTTCAACACCAATTCCTCTTTTTTCACCTAATTCTTCTTTAATTTTTAAAGCTTTTTGGTAATATACGAGTGCTTTATCATAATCTGCTAATTCATAATAAATTACACCAATACTGTTATACGAATATGAGATTCTCTCTTTATTGTTAATTTTTTCGCTAATTTTCAATGCATTTAAGTAATATTCTAAAGCTTTAGAATAATTTCCTTTAGTTCTATAAATTATTCCTGTAAAATAAAGACATTTTGCCATTTCAAGCTCATTGCCTATTCTTTATTTATTTCAAAACAATTCTCATAATTTTCAAGTGATTTTGGTAAATTTCCAAGATAATTATATGTTAATCCAATGTTTTTAAAACAGTTAGCTACTTCACTTCTAATATTTAATTTTTCGTAAATTACTAATGATTGAAGAAAATATTCTAATGCGGTTGAATAATCAGATTTATTATTATAATAATCTGCTATTAAAAATAAACTTTTTGCCTTTCCCTTTTCAAATTCCAATTCATTAGAAAGTTTAAGAGCTTCTTGTGCATAAAACAATGATTTTGGATTTTCATTTTCAGAGAATTCAATTGCGGCTCTAATTAATAAATTTATTTTATTTGTATCATTTTCTTTATAATTATTAATAGATTTTTCTATTTTTTCTAAGCTATCTTTTTGTGCTAAAAGTATATTCACGCAAAGATTCAATATAAAAAAAACAAAAAATATTTTAAACTTTATCATATACTATTTAAATCTGTTTTTTATAAAACCCAAATTTAAGGCAATATTAACTTTACAAATAAATCAAATTAAATGAAAAAATTAAATCTTATTTGATGAATTACATTAATTATTTCTTTATTTATACTATAATTTATTCAAGTTCAATATTTAAGCTAATTCTGCTTAAATTATCTTTATTCTTAAATTTTAAAATATTCGTTCCGGTTTTCATTTTTGAAAAATCAATTAACAAATTTTTGATAAGGATTTTTTCTAATCCAAACTCATCATCTTCATAGTATAAATATAATTGCATTTTGTCTTTTTCGTGAGCTATAAATTGTGCATTTATTGGGATATTTATCTTGTTTTCAACACTTTGCCAATTTTTTTCTATGTTTGCAAATTCAGAAAATAAAATCTTAACTCTAATCTTTTTAAATTCAATTTTCTCTTTATATTTTAAATTTGCATCAAGTATATTAATTTTTTTTAATGCTGCTTTTTTTAATGTAAATTTTTCTTTTTGAGCACCTAAAAATTTGTGATTATCAGTATAAAAAGTTTCAAATTTCAATTCAAATTCTCTTTTATTTTCATCAAAAGGAACATAAAAATATGGAAGAAAAAAGTACAATCCATCAGCATTAAAATTAAAATAGTTTAAATCAGTATAGTCATTTTTCAAAAAATATTGTTCGTTATCTTCTTTTAAAACAGGAATTAATTTATCTGTAAGATTTTGGTTATCTGACAATTCAACTAAACCAAGAGAAGTTTTCAAGAAAATTTCCAAATTTAATTTTGTATAAAATTCCGGGATATTTCTGCTTACTTTAATTATTATTCCATTAATTCCATTAAACGTATATTCTTTTATATCGCCGATTTTATATTTTATATCGTTTTTTTTAATGTTATTTATATTTTGATTTGATATTTTTTCGCCAAGCAAAATATTATTTTCCGAATCAAAAATTTGAAATCCTAATTTATCTTTTTCTAATAAAATAATTTGTGGAATAAAAAGTTTTAAATTACCATATGAGTTTGAAGATATTAAAACGCTATCTTTTTTAATAAAATTATCAACTAAAACATCAAAAATTGCAATATTAATTATAGAATCGGCTCTTTTTATAAATGGCAATATTTGTAACTTATTGTTATTAAGTAAATTACTGACAATAAATGACAAATCTAAATTGTATCCGTTTGATTTATTGTTTAAATTTTCTGTTAAATCAATTTCCGCTTTTTCTACGTTTGGCAATTTATTTTTAACGATAGAATACTTTACATTTGAAATACTATCTTTAGAAATAGTTTTTCCAATTTTCTTAAATTCTCCTTTTTCTGTTCCAATTTCTATCAATCCGATAAAATCGTCGGCATTCAAAGCATCTCTATCATAAGCACTTAAGTAAATTTTTTCATCATCAACAATTTTAAACTTAACTGAGCCGTTTGGTGCTGTAAAGGAATTATGGCTAATGGATGAATTATAAATGCTATATTCGCCTATTTTCAAATTCCAATAAACATCTGGATATCCATATCCTTTATTTGAGCCTTGTTTTGAAAAAATTCGACCAAGTTCTGAGCTGGCATCGTATTTTCCGTAAGCAATTTTAAAATCTTCTGCTTTAAAATCAACAATGTAAACTTGTGGCTGATTTATATTTACTGTTTTTAAAGCTAAATTGTTAAAAATTACCGTTTCCTTAACATAAGAAGCTTTTAATTCAATCGAAATTTCATGTTTCCCTTTCGAAAGCAATAAATTTCGATATGGAATAAAAAGGGTTACTTTTTCGAAGTTTATATTTTCAATCGAGTTTGATTTTATTATACTTAAATCAGATTCTTTCTTGTCATAACAAATCCGGTTATCTGCTTTGTCATAAGCAGTTACGTTAAAATAATAAAATGCAAGATTATTATCAAAACTTATTCCTTTTGTTTGATTTGCCGAAAATTTGAATTTTCTTTCAAAACTAACTTTTATTCCTTTTAGTCCTTTAAATTCTGCTTGATCTTGTGCTCTAAAATTTATAATTGTTATTTCTTGTTCATTATAGTTAAAAAGTTCAGGTTTTTCAACAACTATTTCTTTTTTAAAAACAATTGCGTCTTTTATCGAATCGTTTTCAATATAAATTTCCATCATAAGTTTATGACTGCCTTTTTCAATATCCATATTATCGTACGGAATAGCAATTTTCACTTCTGATTTTAAAATTTTTAATTTATTTTCATATGACGGATAAAATTTAACTTGCAGTAGATTATTTTTTCCGGAATATACTATTTCCCCTGTTTTTGATTTTAATCCCGAATATACCATTACCTTATCACGAAAATATTTTTCGTGATAAGGTTGTAGTAAAACAAGTTTGTAGTTTTCGGAACCTAAAACTTTACTATATGAATAATTATCTGACTTTAAAGACTTTACATTATATAAATTTGTGGTTTTACCGTTTTGCGCATTTATTAAAGCAGCCGAATAAATTTGAAATGCAATTAATAAAAAATATAACTTTCTCATAATTTAAAATTTTATATCAGAAAGTTAATTATTTTTATTTTAAAAACCTGAGTTTGATATAAAAAAAAGATAAATTAACTAATCCTTTTTTGCATAAAAAAACTCAAAATTGCTATATCGTCAGTTTGCTAAATTGCTTAAAATCAGAAATTTAATGGTTTATTGATAATTTCCTGATTATCAATTACTTTTGTTTGTTTTTATCAGTTTTTCGCCATCTGTTTTTGGCATTTACCGAAAATCCGAATTTGCCGATTTCGGTTCCTTGTTTGTAGTAAAATCCGTGAGCATACGAAATTAAACCTGCTCGATTTAATTCAAAACTTCCTGTTTCGCTATTAATAAATTTTTCATCTGCACTAACTGCTACAACTTCTGCAATAAACATATCGTGAGATCCTAAAGGTATTATTCTGTTCACTTTACACTCAATATTTAATGGTGATTCTTTAATTAATGGTGCATTTACAACTTGGGCTTTTTCGGTATGCAAATTCATTTCATTAAATTTATTAAGGTTTTTGCCCGATTTAACTCCACACCAATCTGCTGCATGTGCCAATTCTTGTGTTGTTAAATTTATTACAAATTCCATATTACGTTTTAAGATTTCATACGAATGCCTTCCCGGGCGAATTGAGATATAACACATTGGAGGATTGGTATTTATTGTTCCTGTCCACGAAATTGTGATTATATTGTGTTCGCTTACGCTATTTCCCATACTTACCATAACTGCTGGTAGCGGATATATTAATGTTCCCGGATTCCAATTTACTTTGCTCATTTTAAGATTTTTTATTTTAATTTGTTTATTTACTATTCGCTTTTTGTATTATTGTTTAATTATTCTGTTTACTTCAAAAATATCTTCAATTTTTTTCAATCTGTCAATTAAAGTATTTAATTGCTTAATGCTTTGAATATCAGTTACTAACATTCCTTCAAACATATCATTTTTTCTTGCTTGAATATTTAAACCTTTTAAATTTAATTTAAATTCTTTAGATATTATTTCCATAATACTATTTGAAATGCCTATTCTATCTTTTCCAATAATCCTGATATGAACCCTAAATTTATCAATATCCGATTTTGTATTCCAACGCGCTTTTACAACTCTATAAGGATATCTTTTTAGTAAATCAACTGCATTAGGACAAGATTTTTTATGTATTCTAGTGCCTTTACTTACAGTTATAAAACCAAAAATTTCATCGCCCGGAATAGGATTACAGCATTTTGCAATATAATAATCAACTGTATTTAAGTTGTTTTCAATTATTAAATAATCCTGATTTGATTTAAATTTGAAATCATCTATTTCTCTCAGATTATCTTCTTCATTTACATTTTCTTTTTCCTCATTAACTTGCTCATTTATATCTGTAAATGCCTTTTTTATTTTATGTATATCAAGCTTTCCACTTCCTATTGACTGATAAAAATCAATATCAGATTTTATTTTAAAATATTCTGTTAATAATCTTATATTCAAATCATTATAAACTATTTTTAATTGCGAAAACTTCTGCTTAACTAATTCTTTTCCAAGATCGGAATCCTGATAAGTTACAGATTTTATAGCTCTTTTTATCTTAGCTTTAGCTCTTGTACTTTTAACAATTTCTAACCATTCATATTTTGGTTTCTGATTTTTTGAATTTAAAATTTTAACATTATCGCCATTTTTAAGAATATGTTTAATAGTTACTATTTTGTCATTAACAATAGCGCCGGTACATGTTTCGCCAACGCTTGAATGAATTGAAAATGCAAAATCCAAAACACTATATCCTGCTTTAAGTCTTTTCAAATCACCTTTTGGCGTAAAAATAAAAATTTCATCAGTATATAAATTCGATTTATTTTCATCTTGTTCATTCTTTAAACTTTCATCAGGTTTTTCAAGTGCTTCACGCATTTTTGCCAACCATTCCGATTTGTTTTTTTCTTCTCTGTTTTCTTTATACTTCCAATGTGCAGCATGTCCTTTTTCTGCAATTTCATCCATACGTTTGGTTCGAATTTGAACTTCAACCCATTTTTGTTCCGGTCCAATTACTGTTGTATGTAAAGACTCATAACCGCTATTCTTAGGCGTTGATATCCAATCTCTTAGCCTTTTAGGATTTGGCAAATACTTATCAGTTATAATTGAATAAACTTTCCAACAATTATCCTTTTCTGTTTCAAGCGGACTATCAATTATTATTCTAATAGCAAATTTATCGTAAACTTCCTCAAAATCAACATCTTGCTTTGACATTTTATTCCAAATCGAAAATATAGATTTTGGGCGTCCTTTAATTTCACATTTTAAACCGCTTTTTTTAAGTTCACTATCAAGCGGACTGATAAATTGCTTTATATATTTACTTCTACTTTCTTTTGTTTTATCCAGTTTTTTTGCAATTTCTCTATAAACCTGTGGATGAATATATTTCATAACCAAATCTTCCATCTCACTTTTTATTGCATATAAACCTAAACGGTGTGCTATTGGTGCAAATAATACCGAAACTTCTGCTGCAATTTTTGTTTGAATTGTTAACGCTTTGTTGTTTAAATTTCTTAATAAATAAAGATATTCAGCTATTTTTATTAAAATTGATCTAACATCTTTAGATATCGTTAGCATTAATTTAATGAAATTTTCAGACTGAATATTTAATTTTGAAAGTTCAAAATTTGGAGATTTATACAAACCATTTACAATATCTGCAATTTCGTTATTAAATTCATTTTGCAACTCATCAAAGTTAAAAACCTCATTATCAAAGCAATAAAACAAAATACAAGAAACAATTAAAGAAATACCAGAATTCATTTCCTCTTGTCCTATTTTAGCAATATTTAATGATTTTTCAAGACAATCCAGTTCATTAATATCAATAATATTCTTTTTTTTGATGACATAATTAATTGCCTTTTCAAACAAAACCTTATCTGTTTCATTTAAAACTTCACTAAATTTTTTCACTAAACTGTCTGTCATAATAATTGCATTAGAACTTATACAAATCTGGAATGGTGACTTTTAAAAATTGCAGTAAAGTTATAAAAAAAGTGTGTGTTTTTTATTATCAAAAAAAAATGAGATTAAAAAAAGTAAAATTTACATATTCAAACTTTTTTTATATTATTTTTGATGTAATTAAACCAGATAAAAACCTAAATTAGTGTTAATAAATCAGGAAATAAGGAAAATACCTTTTTTTAGATTAGTTATACCTTTTATAATTGGAATTTTATTGCAGTTATTTTTTAATTTTAATGAAACTTTTCTTGAATCTTCTCTTTTTTTATCATTTCTAATTTTAATAGTTTATTGGTTTATTTCTGATAAAAACCCAAACTATCACCAAAGATGGATTTTTGGATTTATAACTTTTTTTGTTCTACTTTTTTTTGCTGCATTTATTACTTCAACAAAAACAAAAATCAACAAGCAAATAATTGATTCTGAATTGTTTATTGGAATTATTAATGAAGAACCAAAAGAAACAGATAAATCTATAAAACTAACTGTTAAAACCAAAAGCTTTTTAAAAGACAGTGTTTGGAATACAGACATTTCAACTGTTTTAATATATCTCAAAAAAGACAGCCTTTCAAAAAGCTTAAATTATGGCGATGAAATTTTATTTGAAAATTCGCTAAAAGAAATTCAAAATTCCGGTAATCCTGATGAATTTGATTACAAAACATATTTAGCCCGAAAACAAATATATTTTCAGTCATTTTTAAATAATAATCAATGGAAATTATTAGATAAAAATAAAGGCAATATAGTTTTTGAAATTGCTTATTACTCTAGAAACAAACTTTTAGAAATTTATAAAAAAAACAATATAAGCGGCGATGAGTTTGCAATACTTGCGGCTTTAACTCTTGGTGTTAAAGATTATCTAAGCGATGATATTGTAGAAAGTTATTCTATTTCAGGCGCAATGCATATTTTAGCTGTTTCCGGCTTGCACGTTGGCATTATATATATTGTGCTAAATAATTTGCTTTTTTTCCTTCGCAAAAAAAAATCTCAAATAATAATTCAATCTGCTATATTTATAATTGTTATTTGGATATTTGCTCTAATAACCGGCTTATCTCCTTCAGTTACAAGAGCTGCAACAATGCTTACTTTTATAATCGTTGGCAAAGCATCTAACAGAAAACCAAGCACTTACAACTCTTTGGCAATTTCAGCATTCCTTATTTTAGCAGTTAATCCTTTGTCTATAACATACGTTGGTTTTCAACTTTCTTATCTAGCTGTAATTGCAATTGTTTTTTTTCAGCCTAAAATTTACAATCTCCTCGAAATAAACAACACTTTATTAGACAAAATTTGGCAATTAACCTCTGTTTCTATTGCAGCTCAAATTGGAACTGCGGCAATAAGTATTTACTATTTTCATCAGTTTCCTGTTTATTTTCTTTTAACAAATATAATAGCAATTCCGGCTGCTTTTATAATTATTTTAATGGCAATTTCTTTACTGATATTTAATTTTATACCATTTATTTCTTCAATTATTGCATTAATATTAACTTATACAATAAAACTTTTAAATTTTTTAACTTCCTCGATAGAGAATTTGCCATATTCTTCTATTACTGATATTTCAATCAACAATATTGAATTAATTTTATTTTATATTGCTATTGCATATATTATTGTTTTCTTTTTAAATAAGGAAAAAAAATATTTTATAATTTCATTAACTTTTGTGATTTTTTCTCTATTATTTTATAATTACAGATATTTTAATCAATTATCACAAAATAAATTTATTGTATTTAATGTATCCGGAAAATCAGCAATTGGCATAATTAATAATCAAAAATTGAATCTTTTTGCTGATAGCTCATTTGCTTCAAATGATAAAAATTTAAAATATCTTACAGGAAACTTGATTGCTAATAATTTTATTAAATCTGTAAATTTGAGCTTTTACAATAATAAACTGAATGACAGCTTATTACAAAATAAATGTTTTATTGAATCTAAAAATTTAAGAATTGCAGTTCTAGATAATTCTGCTTTTAAAAATTTAATTGCAGAAAAAAGATTAAAATTGGATTATATAATAATATCAAAAGGTTTTGGAATGAATATTAATGAACTTGTTAATTTGTTTGAATTTAAACAAATAATTTTAGATTCAAGTTTACCAAATTGGCAAGAAAAAACCATTCTGCAAGATTGTGCTTATGAAAAAATAAATGTTTACAGCACAAAAGAAAAAGGTGCTTTTGATGTTAATTTCTAAATTTATACAAAAACATCAAAGGCTTCGCTTAAAGCGAAGCCTTTGATTAACAGAATATATCAATAAAAATTACATTCCTAGTAATATTCCAACAGAAACACCAATTACATTATTTTTAGCAGCATCTCCATCACTAGTATTTATGTTTTTTAAACCAAATGAATAATCTGCTTGTGCAAAAACATGAACAGGACCTAAACCTACTTGAACACCAAGGCCAAAAGTCATTCCATAATCTAATTTGCTAATTTCAGAATCGTCAAAATTTATATCTTGCGAATCAGTTATTCCTAATACGCTAATTTCATTTTTGCCATTTAATGCATAAGCCCCATAAACTCCGCCCAACGCATAAACCGGACCTAATTTAACTTTTGCTAAAATAGGTATCTCAAGATAATTTAAAGTCGATTGCATATAATTGTCTGCATCTAACTCATTTT
>JAFGWC010000098.1 GCA_016937695.1 Bacteroidales bacterium | reverse complement strand
TTTCGTGGGCTTCGCCCACTTTATTCCACAAGCCACCCAAGCCACCGCCGCCAACACATTTTCGTTATGCTCAATTTTTAAAAATATGAAAATAAGCAAATGAATCATTTTATTAGCGGCGTTTATGTGAAATTTACTATCTTTGCATAGATAATATTTAATTTGACTATTATTTATGCACAAACACACATTGCTATGGATTTGTTAATTGAAAATAAATTATCTGAATATAAAACTCATATCATTGATTATGCAACTTTAAAAAGCATACTTGTAAATATGGATTATGATAACATTAACGATAAAATAGTCAATATGAAGCAGAAGGGTATTATTAAATCAATTAAAAAAGGATTTTATATTCATACTTCATTAATTAATAAAAATATTGTAGCAAAAGAACTGATTTCAAATAATTTGTTAAACAATCCTTCCTATATATCACTTGACTATGCCTTATCTTTTTATGGATTAATTCCGGAAGCTGTTCATGAAGTTACCGCGATTACAACAAAGCGCTCAAAAGTTTTTAATACTGATATTGGGGTTTTTTCATATAAACACATTAAAAATGAGCTGTTTAGAATTGGAGTGAAAATTGAATTTTTTAAAAAAAACGCTTTTCTTATCGCAAGCAAAGAAAAAGCTATTTGCGACAAAATATATTTTACAAAAGGAATTGAATTAACATCCAAATCATCTATGATTGATTTTTTAGAAAGTGATTTAAGAATAGATATAGATGAATTTGAATATTTTGACACCAATATTATAGCGGAATATTCCCAAGTTTCAAAATCAAAAAAAATACAAATACTACTAAATTTAATAAAGGAATTATGAGTATCATCAAGCAAATGCTGTCGAAATACGATATTAGTTCTGAAAATGAAATTCTAAACGCATTAAAAGAAATTTTTCAGGAAATAACTTTATTGGGATTATATAGAGGAAATTTTTTTAGTGAAGTTGCATTTTATGGAGGAACATCTTTAAGAATTTTATACGGTTTAAATAGATTTTCAGAAGATTTAGATTTCTCACTGATAGAAAAAAATCAGAGTTTCAATATTGAAGACTATTTTAAATATATAATAAACGAGTTTGATGCTCTTGGAGTAAGCATTGAGTTAAGAAAAAAGATAAAAAAAGAAAAATCATCAGATATTGAATCTGCATTCTTGAAAAATGATACTTCAATCCACACACTTGATATAAATACTAAAGATTTAGAAAATATTCTTGAAGGTATTGATTATCAAAAGAAAATAAAGATAAAGATTGAAGTTGATACTAATCCTCCTTTAAAATTTCAAACAGAAGCAAAAACGTTATTAATGCCAATGACTTTTAATATTGTTTCAATGACTTTACCAAACCTATATGCAGGTAAAATGCACGCTGTTTTGTGCAGAGAATGGAAAACGCGCGTAAAAGGAAGGGATTGGTATGATTTTGAGTGGTATGTAAAAAATAACACGAAGCTAAACCTTGAACATTTGAAAGAAAGAATGATTGAAAGTGGTGATTTTGAGCGGAGTATGTTGTTTGACAAAAAAATATTTATTGAACTAATGAATAACAAAATTGACACATTAAATTTAGCAAAAGCAATTGAAGAAGTTAAGCCTTTTATCAAAGACAATAAAATATTTGACTTTTGGTCAAAAGATTATTTTAGGTTGTTAACTACAAAAATTTTATTTGCTTAATATTTTCATTAATACAGCATAACAGTATGCAACAAACAAAATATTAAAAATGAACATTGTTTGAAAAATCCACCATTTTCAGTCAATTGACATCGGTCGTGTGTAACTAAAATTATCAATAATTGGAAAAAAAAGAAAACCCTCAATTAGAAAATATCATAATATGAACAAAATAAATACAAGAAAAGCTTTAAGTCCGGCATATAGAAAACATAAACCTTTACGAAAAGATGTTAATTTGTTTACCGATGAATTATTGGCTTGTTTAAAAACTATAAAGACTAGCGAAGCGCGAGACGAACATGAAGAGCATTACAAAGACCCAATAAAAGTTTTTCTGCAAAATACTTTTTATAAAGAAAACTACATTAACACCAAAGACCGTATTGACTTAGCCATATATACCGGCAAAGATGCAAACAGCGATGTTGGTGTAATAATTGAAGCCAAACGACCAAGCAATAAAGCCGAATTTCTGACTACTGAAAACTTAAATCGTAAAGCTCTGCAAGAATTACTGTTGTATTATTTACGAGAGCGAATTGAGAATAACAATAATAACATAAAACATTTAATTGCAACAAATGGTTACGAATGGTTTTTATTTAAAAGCGACGATTTTTATAAATATTTCTTCAAAAACAAAGCTTTAATTAAAGAATACCAAGCTTTTAGAGATGGAAATAAAGACAGCTCTAAAAACGAGTTGTTTTACAACGAAATTGCTAAAAAATACATCGAAAAAGTAGAAAATGAATTGCCTTTTGTACATCTCGATTTTACTAAAAAAAGTATAAAAGAGTACAGTGATGCAGATTTAAATACACTTTTCAAAATTTTCTCTGATGTTCATATTTTGGGCAATAGTTTTGGAAACGACAGTAATCAGCTGAATAAAAGTTTTTATAACGAATTACTACACATTATCGGACTGGAAGAAACCAAAGATGGTGGTAAAAAAATAATAAACCGTAAAGCCGAAAAAGAAAGAAATTATAATTCTATTCTTGAAAATGCTATTTTTATTATTGAAGAAAGAGACCATTTAAACAATATTAAAAGTGTTGAAAATGGAAAGAATAAAGCTTTTGATGCCGGATTAGAACTCACATTAACTTGGATAAATCGTATTTTATTTTTAAAACTGCTTGAAAGTCAATTACTTGCATATCGTAATGGAGCAAAAGAATATCGCTTTTTAAATTCCGATTTTATTAAAGGATACGACGACCTTAACGATTTATTCTTTTCGGCATTAGCTAAAAAACAGGATGAAAGACATCCTAAATTCAAAGACAGATTTAAATATATTCCTTACTTAAATTCGTCGCTTTTTGAAATAAACACACTCGAAAGCGAAGCTTTTGAGATTTCGGCACTTAATCACGACGAAGAATTAGTAATTTTCAGCCAAACTGTGCTTAAAGACCCAAAAGGAAACCGAATTAAAGGCAAGTTGAAAACTCTCGATTATCTTTTTTTGTTTTTAGATGCATACAATTTTGCAACTGATGGCACAGAAGGTATTGAAGATGGCGCCGAAACTAAAACACTTATTAATGCTTCGGTACTTGGTTTAATTTTCGAGAAAATAAACGGATACAAAGAAGGCTCGTTTTATACGCCTGCTTATATTACAATGTATATGTGCAAAGAAACCTTGCGAAGAGCTGTTGTACAAAAGTTTAAAGAACAAGAAAACGAGCAAATTGAAACTTTTGCAGATTTACAAGCATACACACGTAAATCCTTTAAAAAAGAAGATTTGCAAAAGTATAACCAAATTGTAAACTCGCTTAAAATTGTTGACCCTGCAGTTGGTTCAGGCCACTTTTTGGTTTCTGCTTTAAACGAATTAATTAGTATTAAAAACGATTTAGGTATTTTGATTGATACCGATGGATTGCCTTTGCAGAGCGAAATACTGATAGAAAACGACGAATTATTTATAACCGACAAACTTGGCCATTTGCTCGATTATAAACCCGAAAACAAAGAAACAGCCAACATACAAAAAACTTTATTTCACGAAAAACAAAACCTTATAGAAAATTGTTTGTTTGGTGTAGATATTGACCCAAACTCTGTAAAGATTTGCCGTTTACGATTATGGATTGAATTATTAAAAAATGCATATTATACTGCTGATAATCAACTACAAACATTACCAAATATTGATATAAATATAAAAGCAGGAAACTCTTTAATATCTCGTTTCGATTTAAAAGACCAGCTTAAAGATGCTTTTAAAGGAAAAGAAGTAAAATATACATTTGCCGATTATAAAAATGCAGTAGCCGATTACAAAAATACCAACGACAAAAACCGCAAACACGAAATTATTGAAATAATTAGCGAAGTAAAAAATAATTTCAAGAGTACACTAGATAAAGATATTATTACAACTGTACAAAAAGCAGAAGCAGATTACAACATCGAATATCAAAGGCTGGAAAACTTAAAAGCATTTGGCGAAAAAATAAATAAAGCCGAAACCGACAAATTAAAAAAACTTAAAGACAAAGCAGACAAAGCCATTGCCCAAAAAGAAGAAACCATAAACAATGCCATATACCACAATGCTTTTGAATGGCGTTTTGAGTTTCCAGAAGTATTAGACGATAATGGCAATTATGTAGGGTTTGATGTAGTGATTGGAAATCCGCCGTATGTGCAATTGCAAAGTATGGGGCAAACTGGTAAAGATTATGGAAAAATGAATTTTAAAACCTATGCAGCAACAGGTGATTTATACGCTTTGTTCTATGAACAAGGTAATAATATTTTAAAACCTAAAGGATTATTAAATTTTATAACTGGTAGTGCTTGGATGCGTGCGAATTATGGAAAAGGTTTAAGAAACTTTTTTAATTCAAATACAAATCCATTACAATTAATTGACTTATCGGATTGTGAAGTGTTTGATAGTGCTACAGTTCTAACAAATATTATGTTTTATGAAAAATCAAAATTCAATAATTACACAAAAGCCATTAGAATTACGAGAAAAGACCAACACGTGTTACCACTATTAGAGCAATATTTTAATACTAATTTTATTAAAATGAATTCGTTACCTGAAACATCTTGGATAATATCTGATAAGCAAACTTATGATATTAAACAAAAAGTAGAACAACAAGGTGTGAAAATTATTGATTGGGATATAAAAATTAATTATGGTATAAAAACTGGTTTCAATGAAGCTTTTATAATCGATACAAAGACAAAAAATGAATTAATTGCAAAAGACCCAAAAAGTATTGAAGTAATTAAGCCATTATTACGTGGTAGAGACATAAAAAAATACGCTTATGATTTTAATGGCTTATGGTTAATTAATATTCCAAAAGGTTATACAATTAAAACAATGCAAAAATTAAAACAAAATATTGTTAAGGAACCGATGCCTCGATATGGTTATGAAGAATATGATGAAGCATGGGAATTTATTAAAACAAAATATCCTGCTCTCGCCAATTATTTAAAAAAACATAAAACTAAAGCAAGCAAAAGAGGTGATAAAGGTGATTATTGGTGGGAATTGAGAGCTTGTGCTTATTTATCTGATTTTGATAAACCCAAAATTATTTATCCGAATATGACAAAATTTCTGCCTTTCACTTATGATAAGTCCGGATATTTCACAAATCAGAAATGCTACATATTAACAGGTGTAAAAATTGAATTTATTGTTTCATTTTTAAATTCATCTTTATTTAGGTTTTGTTTTGAAGAAAATTTTCCTGAATTACAAGGAGATACAAGAGAATTAAACAAAGTAATCTTTGAACAAATACCAGTTAAAGAAATTTCAGAAGAGCAAGAACAATCCTTTATAGAAAAAGTAAACCAAATATTAGAGCTTAAAAAAGCCAACCCAAAAGCCGACACCAGCTCACTAGAAAAGGAAATAGACCAAATGGTTTACGCCTTGTACGAGCTTACAGATGAGGAAATTGCGATAATTGAAAACAGTGTTAAATAAAAAAATAAAAAAAAGCTCTGAAATTTTTCAGAGCTTTTTTTGTGAGGTCACGAGCGGATTCGAACCGCTGTAGCTGGTTTTGCAGACCAGTGCCTAACCACTCGGCTACGTGACCGTTTTAAGAGTGTGCAAAATTACAAATTATATGTGATATATCTAAAAAAAAATATATTTTTTTACATTTTATGCAGTCTTTTTTTATTTTACTAGTTTTTAACTAAATTTATTTTCTAAAATATATAAAATGGCTATTAGAATTGGAAAATGGGATTGCGAGCAATGCGGACATAAAGGCAATTTAGGTCCAACTACTAAGTGTGAAAAATGTGGTGCTTCGCGACCCGAAAATGTTAAATTTTATTTAGCTGATGATGCAGAAATTGTTATCGATGAAAATAAAATAAAAGAAGCTTATAGCGGTGCCGACTGGATTTGCTCGTTTTGTAAAACTCAAAATAAAGCGGTTGATAAGATTTGTATTTCATGCGGAAATGATAGAGAAATTTCTGATGGTGATAAAAGTTTGAATGAAAAAGAATATCGATTTGATGAAAAAATAAAGGATTTAGATGAACAAACGCCAATTAATAAATCAAAAAATAAAAAAAAGGCAAAAGGATGTCTAATTGCGATTGCAGTATTTTTTGCAATATTTATTTTTTCTATTTTTTCAACTTTCATAACTAAAGATATTAATGTAACTGTTAAAGATTTTAAATGGGAAAGTCAGCTGAATTTGCTTGAATATTAGCAAGTTACAGAATCAGATTGGCAATTACCGGAAAATGCAAAATTAATCAGTAAATCTGAAGAAATTCATCATTACAATCAAATTCCTGATGGTTATGAAACCAAAACTCGCACTGTAAGTAAAAAAGTTGGAACAGAAAAAGTTCATGTTGGTGAAAAAGATTTAGGAAACGGATATTTTGAAGATATTTATGAAGAACAGCTTGTTTATGCGGATTTTGAAGAAACTTATGAAACCCAAAAATACAGAAAAGATCCGGTTTATAAAACAAAATATAAATACTCTATTTTTAAATGGATTGATATTGGAACGTTTAAAGCAGTGGAAAAAAATAAAATTTTGTGTTGGCCTGCAAAAGACAGTCTTGCTTTAACGGAAAAGTTTAAAGCCGAAAATAAAAATGCAAAATACTTTTTAATTGTTTTAGATGATGAAAATACAGAGCATACAGAGGAAGTAAAATTTGAAATATGGGAAAAAGCTGAAAAAGGAGATGTTTTAAAAGCAGAAAGATCTAAAATTTACGGAACATATTATGGATTGCTTGACAAGTAAAAAAAAAGCTATATTGTTAAGTTATTATAAATTAACAATATAGCAAACTAACATTAATTATTATTTTTTGTCCAGCTATCTCTTAATGTAACAGTTCTGTTAAAAATAAGATTATCTGTTTTTGAATCTTTGTCAACACAAAAATACCCTAATCTCTCAAACTGAAATTGTTGGCCAGGTTTTACATTTTTAACATAAGGCTCAAGCATTGCACTTTCATTAACTTTTAACGAATCTTTATTTAAAAACTCTTTAAAATCTTTCTCTTTATCGCCTCCCGGATTTTCAACAGTAAAAAGTCTGTCGTAAAGTCTAACTTCTGTTTTAACTGCATGTTTTGCAGAAACCCAATGCAGAGTTCCTTTTACTTTTCTTCCATCTGGCGATTTTCCACCTTTTGACTCAGGATCATAAGTACAATGAACTTCAGTAATTTCACCTTTTTCATCTTTTACAACATGAGTACATTTTACAAAATATGCATACCTTAATCTCACTTCGCTGTTAATTCCTAATCGAAAAAACTTTTTTGGAGGATTTTCCATAAAGTCCTCTTTTTCAATATATAACACTTTGCAAAAAGGCACTTCTCTAATTCCTTTCGATTCGTCTTCCGGATTATTTACGGCTTCTAAAATTTCGTCTTTCCCTTCCGGATAATTATCAATAATTACTTTTAAAGGATTTAAAACGCCCATTATTCTGTCGGCCTTTAAATTTAAATCTTCTCTAATGCTATGTTCTAAAAGAGCTACATCAATAATTCCATCACGTTTTGCAACACCAACTTTTTCAGAAAAATTTCTGATTGATTCTGCAGTATATCCTCTTCGTCTTAAACCCGAAACAGTTGGCATTCTTGGATCATCCCAACCTGTAACATGCTTATCTTCAACTAGTTCAAGCAATTTTCTTTTGCTCATAATCGTATAGTTCAAATTTAATCTGGCAAATTCAATCTGTCTTGGTTTATATTCGGTAGTAGCTAATTGATCTGTAAACCAGTCATATAATGGCCTGTGTACTTCAAATTCTAAAGTACAAACAGAATGCGTAATCCCTTCAAAATAATCTGATTGTCCGTGAGCAAAATCATACATCGGATAAATACACCATTTATCGCCTGTTCTATGATGATTTGCATATTTTATTCTATATAAAATCGGATCTCTCATATGCATATTTGGCGAAGACATGTCTATTTTGGCGCGCAATAAATATTTACCTTCCTCAAAATCACCATTTCGCATTTTTTCAAAAAGAGATAAATTTTCTTCAATACTCCTATTTCGCCAAGGACTATCTTTTCCAGGACTTGTAGGTGTTCCCTTATATTCTCTCATCTCCTCAGGGCTTAATTCACAAACATAAGCCTTCCCTTTTTTTATTAAAGTAACAGCAAAATCGTATAACTTATCAAAATAATCAGAAGTAAATTTTGGTTCGCCTTCCCATTTAAAGCCAAGCCATTCAATGTCTTCCTTTATCGAATCTACATACTCAATATCTTCTTTTGCAGGATTTGTATCATCAAAACGCAAATTGCATTTACCATTATATTTTTCTGCCAAACCAAAATTTAAACAAATTGATTTTGCATGCCCAATATGCAGATAACCATTAGGTTCTGGTGGAAATCGTGTATAAACTATTCCAGAATTTTTACCTGTTTTTATATCTTCGTCAATAATATTTTCAATAAAATTCAAAGATTTTTTTTCTTCTGTATTTTCTGATTTTATTTCCATTCTAAATTTATAATCTTATTATTTTTGCAAAAGTATAACGATTTATTTAAAAAATTCTTTATTATAAATAAAAAATATAATTAATGTTAAGGATAATGATGTTCTGAGTAATCTTTTTGTACTTTTGCACACTTTTTATTCTTAAAATGAATATTGAATTAAAAGATAATAAATTAAAAAATAAATATATTTCAATGGATAAAGAAATAAATACAAAAGCAACTGATATTTTTTCATATTTCGACGATGACATTCATCCCGGTAAATTATACATACAAATGTATAATGAGCTTTATAACAATTATGCAATTTATACTACCGTTAATGTTGAAGTTCTTACTACTAAATTAAAAGAACTTTATAATTTAAATGATGATAATTATATATATAAAGAAGAAATATCAAAATCTAAAAAATTAGATGAAGTTGATTCTGATGCTTCATTTTATATAATGAAAATAAGAGAAAAATTTATAATGCTGATTGCTAATTATAAAGTTATTTTTTATTATGATAAAAATTTAAATTTTGATGAAATAAAAGAAATTGTAGAAATCATTAAATCAAGTAAAAAACTTAAAAAACATAAATCTAAGTTTTATATGATTTCTTCAAATAATCATTCGGAATATGGTTTCGATTTCAAAAAATTTAAAATAAAAAAGCAAGAAATTAGTATTGAAGAAAATTATAATTCAGATTTTGTCGAAACAGATAATGTAATTAAAGAATTTTTAAGCAACGGAAAAAGTAATGGTTTAGTTATTTTGCACGGTAAATACGGAACCGGTAAAACCTCATATATCAGAAGCTTAATGGGCGCAATAAATAAAAGGTTCATATTTTTACCTTTAAATATGATGGAATCTATTAGTTCGCCAAATTTTTTACCTTTTATATCAAAATATAAAAATAGTGTTTTAGTTTTAGAAGATTGCGAAACACTTATTAAAGCAAGAAATAACGGTAATTCTGATAATTCACTTGTAAACCTGCTTAATTTAGGAGATGGACTTTTATCCGATGCTTTATCAATAAAACTTATTTGTACATTTAATGCTGACTTAAAAGAAATTGACAAAGCAATTCTTCGAAAAGGAAGACTAGTTGCAAGATACGAATTTAAAGAATTAGAAGTTGATAAGGCTCAAGCTCTATCTATTAAATTGGGCAATACAAATAAACTATTAAAACCAACTACATTAGCCGAAATATTTAATAGCGATAAAAATGATTTTGGTAAATTAAACGGCGATAAAAAAATAGGATATTAAAAAAACATCAGAATAAACAGGATTATTATTTTATATAAAGACAAATAATTTTCAATAATTGAATTAAAATATAAAATAATCAAAATTTTCTATATCTTTAAGTCTTTAAGCTTTGGTTTTAAAAATAGCTTTTTTATTTTTGTAAACAATTATAAACAAAAAAGGCATAATTAATTGATGAAAATATTAATTGTAGATGATGAGCCAATAAATATTCTGCTTTTAGAAAGTCTTTTTAAAAATAAATTTGAAACAGACACTGCAGAAAATGGATTGGAGGCTTACAATAAAATTGTAGAGTCGCCTCCTGATATCGTCTTGCTTGATGTTTTAATGCCTTATATGGATGGTTTTGAAACCCTTGAGAAAATAAAAACTAATAAAAATATTGCTAATACCATTGTAATTATGGTAACAGCTAAAGTCGAAAAAGACGATGTAAAAAAAGCAATGCTGCTTGGAGCTGATGATTATATAAAAAAACCAATTGATGCTACCGAGCTTTATACAAAAATTGATATTCATGCCAGATTAAAAGAATCGGAAAAGCAAGTGAATGAATATCAGGTATATGCAAATATTCATGAAAGCATGATTTCTGCTCAAAGAATTCAGCAGTCGTTACTTCCCGACAAACAAAATTTTCTTAAAATATTTAAAAATTCATTTATTTTATATAAACCACGAGATATGATTGGTGGTGACCTTTATTTTATATCTCAAAAGTTAAATAAAAAATTTATTTGTGTTTCTGATGCTACCGGACACGGAGTTCCTGCAGCAATGATTTCTATATTGGCATACATGAGTTTAGATTGGGTTGTTAATAAAGAAAATATAACAAATCCTTTAAAAGTTGCCAAAGAATTAAGAAAAGAATTACAAATACATCTTGGACAATCGGCTGACACTTATGCTGCTAAAAATGGATTGGATGCAGTATTTTGCGAATATGACGAACTTAAACAAACATTAAATTTTGTAGGCGCCGGCAGACCTCTTATTATTGTAAGAAAAGGTAAAAACCATATAATTATTAATGGACAACAAGTAAATTCATTATTACATATAAACGACCAATACCTTTTTTATTTAAGAGGCGATTTTGTTACTCTTGATATTGAAGAAACAACCAATGTGCTTAGTAATCATGAAATAAAAATTGACAAAGACGATACAATTTATCTATTTTCAGATGGAATAACTGACCAATTTGGCGGAAAAGAAGAGAAAAAGTTCTCTAAAAAAAGACTGTTAAATATATTATTGAGAAATCAAACAAAATCATTGAAATCTCAAAAGCTATTGATTTACAAAGAGTTAGACAAGTGGTCTTTAAATCAGGAACAAACTGATGACATAGTAATAATTGGAATTCAATTATATTAAAATCATTTTATTCTTCCCAACTTTATAAGCGCATCAATATTTAGAATTTTTATTTTTCGGCCGTTTAATTCAATATAATTGTCCGATTTGAATTCAGAAAGTAATCTGATTACAGATTCTGTAGCAGTGCCAACAAGATTGGCAATTTCTTCTCTAGTTAAAGATACTTTTAGATAGTTATTTTCATCAAGATTAAAAGTGTCTTTAAGAATTACTAGAACTTCTGCAAGTCGCTCTCTAACAGTTTTTTGTGCAATATCAATTATAAATTTGTTTGCCTCACCAAGTTCTTTAAGCGAAAGCCTCATTATTTGCATCGAAAAACTATTATTTTCTTCAACCAATTTTATAAAAATACTTGAAGGAATATAGCATAAAACTGCATCTTCAATAACTTTTGCAGTTGTACAAGCAAGTTCGTTACTTAAAATTGATCTGTAGCCTATAACATCTCCTTTTTGTGCAAATTTAATTATTTGCTCTCTTCCGTCAATTCCTGTTTTGTATAATTTTATTATTCCTTGATTAACACAATAAACACCGCTTATTCTATTTCTCTCATGATAAATTATATTACTTCTTTTATAATAATTACAACCTTTTTCAAAAGTTAATGTATTTAATTGCTCTTCTGTTAAATCTTTAAAAATAGAATTAATAGTAAAGCAATCGCTACAAGCAGGAATATTTTCCAAATTTCTCATTATTAAAAATAATATTTTAAAAAATATCTATGATATCAAAATTTTGTGCAAGATACAATATTAAAGTATATTTGTGAAAATATTAATATAATTAGTTTTTATCAAATTTTTATTTATTAGTGAATATGAAAGAATCTATTGAAGCAAAATGGCTAAAAAAAATGGCTTTTGAGGTAGAAGTTGCCGGGCATAAAATAATTATCGATGCCAAAGAAAATGTTGGTGGCGAAGATAAAGGTCCTCAACCAAAACCTTTTATGCTTGTTGCACTGGGAGGATGCACAGCTATGGATGTAGTTTCAATTTTAGCAAAAATGAGAGTTGAATTAGATGACTTTAAAGTAAGAGTTGAAGGAGATTTAACCGAAGAACATCCAAAACATTTTCATAAAATGAAAGTTATTTATGAATTTACAGGTAAAAATTTACCTATGGATAAAATTCAAAAAGCTGTTAACCTTTCAGAAGAAAGATATTGTGGTGTAAGTGCAAGCTATAGAGAAGCAATGGAACTTACTTCTGAAATAATTATTCACGAATCATAAAATTTTGATTTATGGAATTAACAATGGTTTTAGCTTATCTTGAAGATTTAAAAAAGAATAATAACAGAGATTGGTTTAATACAAATAAAAGCAGATATGTTGCTGCAAAAGAAGAATTTGAATTATTTGTAAATAATTTAATTCCTGAAATTAGAGAAATAGATAATTCAATTGGAGTTGTTACTGCTAAAGATTGTGTTTTCAGAATTTATCGAGATGTAAGATTTTCTACAAATAAAGAGCCTTACAAAACAAACATGGGCGCATATATTTCCAGAGATGGAAAAAAAGGAAAATTTGCAGGCTATTATATTCATATAGAACCAGATAACAATTCATTTATTGCCGCTGGAATTCATATGCCTGATGCTGATACTTTAAAAGAAATCAGGATTGAAATTATGGAAAATACTGATGAAATGAAGAAAATTATAAATGATTCTAAATTCAAAAATATTTTTCCTGAAATTTATGGTGAAAAATTAAAAACTGCACCAAAAGGCTTTCCTAAAGAATTTAAAGATATTGAATTATTGAAATTTAAAAGCTATGCTATTGTTCATAAATTAGATGATAAATTTGTTAAAAATGAAACAAATTTAAAAGATTCTCTGATTGATTTATATAAAATTGCTCATCCTTTTAATACATTTATAAATAGAGTTATTGAAAACATAAGCGAAAATGTCTGAATATCATTGAATTAGATGAGTTGAATAAAATGTTGGAAATAAATTGAATTTTAATAACAAGTTGTAAGTTAGCTTGCAACTTGTTATCAATTAAATTTGAAAAAAAGAATAGCAGATGTTAATTTTTAAGCTTAATTGTGAATATGTAAAGTTCCTAAATTTTGATTATAATCAACTGCATATTCTTTCAATGGATAAGTAGCTGGTGCTTTATTTACAGAACCATTCATCATTAGTGAAAATTGCGAACCGCATACATTATCAGTTGCATAAATACCATTTGCATCAATTTCAACTCTTCCCCATTCATGTTTTGGGTCATATGTACAAGTTGCATCAAAAGCTGAATATTTATTAATATCAACCTTTATAACTATAATTCCTTTATTGCCGGCGTTAGGTATAAAAACTGCAACAGCAACTGTTTGTAAAGCTTGATAAAGAGGATTATATAAATCAATAGTATAGTCAACATATACTTCAGGCACAGGATTATCGTTTTCACAATGTAAAAAACTTGAAAATATAAGTATAATTAGAAAAAATAATCGTAATTTTGACATTCTATGAGTTTTAATAATTATATTACGACAAATTTAGTTAAATTATTAGTTATTTTAGCTTTTTTTCTTGTTTTTGATGATGTTTGTTTTTCGCAGGAAAAACCTGCTGAAGATCCGATTAATTTAAGTTTGCAAAAAGAAAAACAAGAATATGAAGGAATTAACTTAACTGAAAAAGAATATAATAATCTGGAGAATATTAATAATAAGTATAATTTATCTGAAGAAGAAGTAGAACTTAGAAATAAACAAAAAAGCGGATTTAATCTAAGTTTAATAGAAAAATTTAAAATCAGGAAATCATATAGAAAAGACTATTTAAGAAATAAAAAATACGAAAACTTTAAGAAAAAGAAAATCCAAAGTTTACAATCTAAAGAGACTATGGATAGAATGAAACAGAGAGATAAAGAATTGAAAAGAAGAGAAAAATTAAATAAAAGAAAGGAAAAATTAAGATTTCTAAAAAAACTATTTAAGTAAAATTAATAATTAACTATAAAATGTAATAGTTATGGAATTAGAGGATATATTTTATATTGTTTTAACAATAATAATTTTTATTATAAGCATTCTTGGTCAAAAAAAGAAGAAAAAACCAATAATTGCAAGTTCAGAAGAAGTTGAATATTCTTTAAATGATTTTGAAAAAATATTAGAACGAAGAAAAATCGTTGCAGAAGAAGAAATTAAAAATGATTTTGATTCAAATCAAAATGAACAAAAAGAAGAAGAAATTTTAGATCATGTTTCTGAAAAGTATAAATTCACAAAAGATGAAATAAATGATGTGAAAGATGATATTATTCAAAAAAAATCTGTTGATATAAAAAATGAAAATGAAAATGAAGAAGAAAACGAAGACGGATTTGATTTGAAATCTGCAATTCTTTATTCTTCAATATTAGAAAGAAAAAAATACAGGCATTAAATATTTCTTTCAGCAATATTAATATATTGATAATCAAAGACAAAAGATTTTTCTTTAAAATTGATTGTTTGATATATATTATTTTTTATTTATATTTGTCGGCTGAAGAGTCCAGAGTTTATTTCTTAAAAAGAAAGGTTTGGATTCTTTTTTATTTTCACAATACTGACTGAATATGGGAAATTATTCTTATTTAACAAAAGAAGGATTAGATAAATTAAAAGCGGATTTAGATAAATTAACCAGGATTGAAAGACCTAAAATATCTAGCCAAATTGCAGAAGCAAGAGACAAAGGTGATTTATCTGAAAATGCAGAATATGATGCAGCTAAAGAAGCTCAAGGTTTGCTAGAATTGAAAATTGCTAAACTTCAAGATGTTATTGCAAGAGCTCGTATAATAGATGAATCAAAAATTGATAATTCGTCAGTTCAAATTTTGACTAAAGTTAAAATTAAAAATACTAAAACTGATGCTATTTTGCAATACATTTTAGTTGCAGAAAGTGAAGCTGATTTAAAGGCCGGTAAATTATCTGTTGAAACACCAATAGCTAAAGGATTATTGGGTAAAAAAGTTGGAGATAAAGCTAAAATTCAAGTCCCAAATGGGTTGATTGAATTCGAAATAATAGATATTTCAATATAAATTATTTTATAATTATTGTAAAACCCATTATCTTTTTTGGTAATGGGTTTTTTGTATTTATACAAGATAAAATAAAAATGGTTTGTAAATTTATTTTTCCCAAATTAGTTTTTTCCCAAATCCTAGTCTGTTATCTGTCATTTTTATAAAGCTTAATTCTAAAACCCACATAGTTGTTTGAAGTAAAGCTGCATATGGAAATGCCTTCATATATTGTTTCCTTGCCTTCTTAATTAATTCATTTTCAGGCTTATATAAATTCCCGTTAAATTGAATTCCTTGTATTTTGCCAACAACTTTTGTTTCGAGTATAATTGATCCTGCAACAAAATTTTGTTTCAATGAGTCTTTTATGTGTTTGGTTTCAATTTCTGAAGTAAAAACAAAAGCATTTTCTTCTTCTAAATATGCATAAAAGCAATTTGCGCAATATGGTTCATTATTATTAGATGTTGCTAATGTTAAAACATGATGATCTTTAATAAATTTTATGATTTTTGAATCAATTTTTTGCATTTAGATTTAATTTTAAGAATATTTAAAGTTTTAAATGAATACAAAAGTACAAAGATTAATCGTGTAATTGTTAGATTTGAAATTAATAACAGTATTTTTAAATTACTTTTGTTTTAAATTAATCTTTAATTTAAAAATTGGAAAATGTATAAAAAGTTTGCTATTGTATTGTTAATAGTTGTTTTGCATTCAAATTTTATTATTTCGCAAAAAACAAATTTAAAATCAACCGGCGCAAATTTCGATATAAAATATTATCGTCTTGATTTAAAAGTAGATCCGGCTGTAAATTATATTAATGGCGCTATTACAAGTTATTTCGAAATTACAGAAAATTCTGTAAATACTTTAAATTTTGATTTAGTTGATGCACTAAATATTGATTCTATAGTTTTTCATTCCGAAAATCTAAATTTTTCGCATAATTTAAACATTTTAAATATAAATTTTTCATCAGAAATTGAAAAAGGCAGATTAGATTCATTAACAATTTATTATCAAGGCGTTCCTGCAGGCGGAGGATTTGGTTCTTTTGTAATATCTAAACACAACAGTATTCCAGTAATGTGGACATTATCAGAGCCTTACGGCGCAAAAGATTGGTGGCCTTGTAAACAAACTTTAACAGATAAAGCTGATTCTATTGATTTTTTTATCACTCATCCTGACGATTATAAAGCAGCTTCAAATGGTATTTTAGTTTCAGAAAAACATATTAATAGTGATATAATAACTCATTGGAAACACAGGCGTGCTATTGCTGCATATTTAATTGCTTTTGCTGTTACAAATTATCAAGTTTATTCTGATTTTGTTCCATTATCAAATGCAAATCCTATAGAAGTGTTAAATTATGTTTATCCTGAAGATTTACAATATGCAAAATCATCTACACCGGCAACGATTGATATAATGCAATTATATAACAATTTATTTATTCCATATCCTTACAAAGAAGAAAAATATGGACATGCACAATTTGGCTGGGGCGGAGGAATGGAACATCAAACCATGAGTTTTATGAATAATTTTGGATTTAATTTAATTGCTCACGAACTTTCTCACCAATGGTTTGGCGATTTTATAACTTGTGCAAGTTGGAAAGACATTTGGCTTAACGAAGGTTTTGCTACTTATTGTGAAGGTTTATGTGTTGAAAATGGACTAACTTCTGAAGATTGGAACAGCTGGAAAAAAAATAAAATAAACTATATAACAAGTCTTCCAAATGGTTCATTATACGTAGATGATACAAGTTTGGTTTATAGAATCTTTGATAGTAGATTGTCATATGCTAAAGGTGCAATGGTTCTTAATATGCTTAGAAACCAAATTGGAGATATTGCTTTTTTTCAAGCCATAAAAAATTATTTGACTGATAATGAGTTAATTAACAAATTTGCAAGTACAGATAATCTTAAAGCTCATTTTGAATCGGTAACGGATTTGAGTCTTGATAATTTTTTCAACGATTGGATTTATGGCGAAGGATATCCAATATATCATATTAGTTGGTCGCAAGACGAAAATAATTTTGGATTTTTAAAATTAGAGCAAGCGCAATCTCATAATTCTGTTGATTTTTTTGAACTTAAAGTGCCAATATTATTTATTGGTGAAAATATTGACACAACTCTTTATTTTGAAAATAACTATTCGGGACAAGAGTTTAATTGGAAATTAGACTTTAAAGTAAAAGATATTATTTTTGATTCTGATATTTCAATAATTACTAAAAATACAGAAATAACAAATATTAGCGAATTAGAAAATAAAGAAATATTGTTATTCCCAATGCCTGTTAAAGATAGTGTTTTTATCAGATTTAAAAGTAAAATCCAGTTTAATGATGTTTTAATTTATGATATTAAAGGAAAAAAAATTAAATCGTTTGGGAAAACAGATTATAATAACGAATTTGAATTTGACATTAAATTTTTACAAAAAGGTTATTATTTTATTAAACTGATTAATGAAGGAAAAGAATTCAAAGAAAAAATCCTAAAAAATTAGCTAATTGTTAGATTTTCAGTTTATTTCCTTGTTCTTACAATTGTAGTTTCATTAATCCAACAGTTTATTTTATATGGATTTCCATCTGTGTATCCATAAAAGAAAGCATCACTGTTTATAGGAAAAAATCGTTTATAATATTCAATTTTTTTATTTGCAAATTCTGTTAAATCAGGCTCTATTTCTTTTGCTTTATTATATTTATCAACAGCAGCCCATAAAACAGCAGATTTTTCAAAATCATTAGTTCCACAATTATTTGCAGAAGTATAAATATCACCAATCGTAATGTAAGGTTTTCCCCAATTTTTGTTCAGCTCAATTGCTTGATAAGCATAATTTCTGGCAATTTGATATTGTTTTAAATTTGTGTAATAATGAATGCTTAAATCTAAACAATATTTAGATTTAATACTGTCCACTTTTTCTAATTCAATTGCATTTTTCAAAAAAGTAACAGCATCTTCATGTTTTTCTCTTTTGATTGATATACCTGCTAAAATATATGCATTTTCGGCATTTGGTCTCAAAATATTCAATTTGTATGCAGTATTAAAGTACAAATCAGAATTGATACAGTTTGCGCCTTTTAATAAAGATTGTATTTTCAATATCAAATCAATATTATTACTATCATTAATAAATTTGTTCTCAAAAACCGCAACTATTCCTTCACAATCAGCTGCATTACTTTTAGAAAATATTTCATCAATAGTATTTGTTGCTATTGCTATATTATGCAAAGCTTTTTTTTCTTTTACATCATTTTTCTGAAAATTTATTATATCAATAACAGATAAATATGTATTTATAACATCAGTTTTAGATAGGATATTTTTTTTATATAATATTTCTGTAGAACTCATTAAAGAAACAAGAACAATTAATTCTGTTTCATTTGCTCTCAATTCTTTCGATTGGTTTAGTAAATTTCTGGCTTCTTCGAGTTTTTTAGGATTATATCGAAGTAAATCAACTCCTTTTTTTCCCAATAAAAAATCTTTTTCATTAAAATATTTAATTCGTTGATCGTAAATATTCATTAAACTGTCTACAAGAATTTTTTTAGTGTCTATATTTTTTTCATTTTCGATAGAGTATTTTAAAAATTTAACTCCATCCTGAAAAATAATTTTTTTTGAGCCATTGCAGCATTTATACGCTTTTTTCCATGCTTCAATTGCTTTATCAGTAACATTTAGCTTTTGAAACTCTTTGTAAACAGATATATTTTTCAAACATTCTATACTATCGTTTTTATTAGAGCTTTGATTACCAATAAATTGAGAAAAAGAATTTAATGAAAAGCTAATAAAAAGCATCAAACTTAAACTGATTTTAAATATATTTTTCATGATTTATTATCTGATATTAAAAAAGTTACCAATATTTTCCCCGTACAAATTTATTAATAAAAGCAACACAATACAAATTATGAATTTAGTTTATCTGTAAACGAATTAAATGATTTTTTAAGAATATAAAAGAATTGATTAAATTTGTAAATAATAAAATTGATTTTTTAATGTTTTTAATAAATGTATTAGAATCAATTGCAGGAGAATAATTTTGAGCATTGAAAAATATAAAGTATGGAAAATAATAATTAATAAATTTAAAGCGTGCCGGAAACAGTAATAAAATTAGAAAATATAGGCAAACAATACCGACTTGGAACAGTTGGTAGCCAAACGCTGCGCGGAGATTTGCAGCGTTGGTGGTATAATTTAAGAGGAAAAGACGACCCTTTTTTAAAAATTGGACAATCAAACCAATTAAATCAGAAATCTATAATCAAAAATCATAATTCTAATTATGTTTGGGCATTAAACGATATAAATTTAGAAGTAAAACAAGGTCAAATTTTAGGAATAATAGGGAAAAACGGAGCAGGAAAATCAACATTATTAAAATTATTATCAAGAGTAACAACACCAACAACAGGAAATATAAAAGTTAAGGGAAGAATTGCCAGTTTACTGGAAGTTGGAACAGGTTTTCATCCTGAATTAACAGGCCGAGAGAATATTTTTTTAAACGGTGCAATTTTAGGAATGACAAAAGCAGAAATTCGCAGTAAATTTGATGAAATAGTTGATTTTTCAGGAGTAGAAAAATATATAGATACGCCTGTAAAACGTTATTCGTCAGGCATGTATGTGCGTTTAGCTTTTGCTGTAGCAGCACATTTAGAACCCGATATTTTAGTGGTTGACGAAGTATTAGCAGTAGGCGATGCCGAATTTCAGAAAAAAGCAATCGGCAAAATGCAAGACGTATCTAGCGGACAAGGACGCACAGTTTTGTTTGTTAGTCATAATATGGCAAGTGTGAAAATGCTTTGTTCAAAAGGAATCTTATTGCAAGAAGGTAATATTATTTTTGATGGCAATATAATTGATACAATAAATAGTTATGTTTCAAAAAAGGAAAATATTAGTGGAAGTATTGATTTCTCAGTAAAAGTTGAAGGAATAAGGAAATATTACTCTGGTGAAGCTAGAATTTCAAGCATTAGATTACATAATGATAAGTCAGAAACTGTAAATACTTTACAATCAGGTGAAAAAATTATAATAAAAATTGGATTTATTGTATATAATGAAATTAGTAATGTTTTTTTTGATTTAAAAATTAATTCAAAAGAAGGTATTCCTGTTATTTATTCAGCGAGTTTGTTTAATTATGGTGGAAATTTTAATAAAGAAAAAGGAGAACATTCAATATTAATAGAAACAGAAAATAATTTACTTCCTGATTTATATTCATTAACTGTTGGTATTCATTATATTGATGGAAGAACAGTTGACATGGTAAATGCGGTTATGCAATTTGAAGTGATTAGTATTTCAAAAATAAAAAGTATGGATTATCCATATAAGTGGAAATACGGATATATCAGACAAAACTCTGTTTGGGAAATTAATTAAAGCTGTGATTTATTTTATATTATGAATGAAAAGAATGTTATTCAAAAAAATCGCAAAGTAGCCATAATAACACCTAATTTTAACAGGGCAAAATACATTTCTGAAACAGCAGAATCCGTTTTACAACAAACTTATGACAATTGGGAATGGATTATTGTTGATGATGGATCTACAGATAATTCGATTGAAATAATAAAAGGGTTTATAGAAAAAGATCAAAGAGTAAAATTATTATTAAGAGACAGAGAGCCAAAAGGTGCTTGCACATGCCGAAATATTGGAGTTGATAATTGCTCAGGCGATTATCTGATTTTTCTTGATACAGACGATTTACTTGAAACATTTTGTGTAGAACAAAGGTTAAATGCAATTACAGATGATTTGGACTTTGCAATATTTCCTTCAGTAATGTTCAGGCATAAAAAATTCGATTTGAATACTTGGTGGAATATTGATAAACTCGAAATCTCAGAATTGGAACGACAATTTAATCACGATGCTATATGCCAAGGAACGGGACCGTTATTTAAAAAACAAGCATTTATTGAAATGGGAAAATGGAACGAACATCTTTCCATTTGGCAAGACATTGATTTATTCTTTAATGCATATATAAGAGATTTTAAATACAAAAAATTCTTCAATCTACCACCCGATTTGAACATACGTTTATATGAATCAAGTATAAGCAGATCCGGATATTACAGACCTGATAAAATTGAAAGCAGAGTTGCAGTTATTAAAAACGCACATAATCTTTTAATTTCGAACAACAAACAAGAATATCTCAAAAATTTAAAATACATGGCCTATGAAGTTGTTTCTGGAAGTTTCGCTAGTAAAAACTTTACGATAGGCAACCAATATTTGAAATGGTTGAAAGAAGTAAAATTATTTAGTAATTTTGAATTGATTTCTATTAAAATAATAAAAAACATTTATAAACTGAGGCTGTCAAGATTCTATTTCTCAAAACTATTTCTTAAAATGATTAATAAACGTTACGGAAAAGAATCTACAATATCAGTGATAAAATATAAAGACTTATAAAAATGACTGAAGAAAATAACTTAATCGGGATAATACCTGCTGCCGGTAAAGGTTCTCGACTTGAACCGTTTCCTTGTCCCAAAGAATTATTTCCAGTTGGTTATCAAGATTACAATGTAAACGGAAATATTCAACAACGTCCAAAAGTAGTTAGTCAATATCTTATTGAAAATATGATTAAGGCAGGCGTTAAGAAATTTTATTTTATAATAGGCGAAGGAAAATCTGACATTATGAATTATTACGGAAACGGCTCCAGATTCGGAGTTAATATTTTATATTTATTTCAAGAGCAAATTATTGGAATGCCAGCTGCACTTAATTTAAGTTTTCCGTGGGTTGATAATGCTGTTTATGTTTTCGGAATGCCCGATACCATTATTGAGCCAAATAATTTTTTTCAAAAACTTGTAGAATATAATAAAGAAACAAATGCCGTTGTTACTTTAGGCCTTTTCGCAACAAATACTCCTTCAAAATTTTCAATGACTGAAATTGATGAAAACAACGATGTTTTATATATAGTTGATAAACCTGCAAAATCGGATTTAACTCATACTTGGGGTTGCGCATGTTGGAACCAAGAATTTGCAACTTTGATGAACGATTACTTGGTTGGTTCAAGCATATCAAGCAAAGAAATTGTTTTGGCTGATATTTTTAATTATGCCCTAGAAAAGAAATTAAAAGTTAACGCATTAAAACTTACAAATGCAAAATATATTGATATTGGAACAACAGATGAGCTTGATTCTGCATTAAAAAAGTTTCATTTATAATATCAATATAATGAATAATAAAACAGTTTCCGTTGTAATTCCGGTAAAGAATGAAGCTAAAAAAATTAAAGCTTGTATTGAAGGAATTTTAAATCAAACCATAAAAGTTCTTGAAATAATAGTTTTAGATTCCGGTTCTACCGACGGAACTCTTGATATATTGAAAAAATATCAAGAAGTTAAAATAATTAATATTTCGCCGCAAGAATTTAATCATGGAGAAACACGTAATGTTGGAGTAAGAGAAGCAAAAGGCGATTATGTTCTGTTAACCGTTGGCGATGCTGTTGCTATTGATAATTTATGGATAGAAAATCTTTTGTCTTCTTTTGAAAACGAAAATATTGCTTGCGTATTCGGACAGCAAATTGTTCCGCACGAACCGGATAAAAACCCTGTGGAATGGTTTATGCCTATTTCAAAACCCGGTAAACACATAAGTTATATTGGCAATGAAGATAATTTTAATAAACTTTCATCGTACGAAAAACAGCAAATGTGTTTTATTGATGATGTAACGGCAATGTATCGAAGAGATTTGCTTTTAAAATATCCTTACCAAAAAGTAAATTATTCAGAAGACGTTATCTGGGCAAAGGAAATTCTTGTTAAGGGTTATACAATTGTTTATAACTCTCATGCAAAAGTTTTTCATTATCATAATACCGATTATGAATTTGATTTTAAGAGAACTTTCTCTGTTCATTATTTCAGATATATTCATTTTGGTTTAATTCCTTCTTATAAAAGAGATTTCCTATTCGGTTTAAGAGTAATTAAAAAACTGATTTCCATTAAGAATATTAGCTTAGTTAATAAATTAAAATGGTATTTTTACAATATAAATCAGCAAAAAGCGATCAGAAAAGCAACAAATGAATTCATTGAGATTATGAAGAAGGGGGATGAAAATATAAAAATTTACTATAATAAAAATTTTGGAATGCCACCTGTTCCAATTAAATAGGAAAAATGCATTATTAATTATGATGTCAGAAATCATGGAATTTCAACCATTTGTAAGCGTTTTAATGACAGCATTCAATCGCGAAAAATATATCGGCGAAGCAATTGAAAGCGTAATTGCCTCATCATACCAAAATTGGGAACTTATTATTGTTGATGATTGTTCTATTGATAAAACTGTTGAAATTGCAAAATCATACGCAGAGAAAGATAAAAGGATAAAAGTTTATATAAATGAAAAAAATTTAGGCGATTATCCAAACAGAAATATGGCAGCAAGTTATGCAAAAGGGAAATATATAAAGTATTTAGACTCTGATGATTACATTTATCCTCACGGATTACAAGTTATGTTTTGGGCAATGGAACAATTCCCGGAAGCAGGTTTTGGACTATCTTCTCATAATTTTTCCAACAAACCATTTCCTTCAATAACAAAACCCAAAGAAACATATTTAGAACATTTCGAAAAGTTTGCTCATTTTGACAGAGCTCCGGGTTCTTCAATTATAAATCTTGAAGCATTTAAAATTGTAGGCGGTTTTAGCGGAAAAAGAATGATTGGCGACTATGAATTTTGGTTTAAAATTGGAGCACGGTTTCCTTTGGTTAAATTTCCAAGAGATTTAGTTTGGGACAGAGTCCATAACGGGCAAGAATCAAAAAGTGAGTATGCTGATTTGTATAATAAACTAAGAGATGAAGTTTTTGAAAATGCAGTTAATTCTAAATTTTGTCCCTTAACTCGAAAGGAAATTGAAATAATACAGAACAAGATTAAAAAAAGTTATCTTAAAAATAAATTTCGAACAATATTACATTTTTTTATTAGAAAATAATAAATGTATATTCTACAAATAATATAAATTAACTATGAAAAAGTATTTAAGATTATTAATGAAAAATAATAAATTAAGATATATTATTTTTAAATTTTCAAGGTTAATATTAAGTGACACAAAGCTAAAATACTATATGAACTACTCATTTATTGGAAAGTTTAAATGTAAAGTAAATAAGAATTCCTCGTTTTTTTTATACAATAATAACTTCGACCTTGAAAGCAATATTTTTTGGGTCGGTTTAAATAATTTGGAATGGGAACAAAAGGAAAGAATGGTTTGGATGAAATTATCAAGATTTGCTGATAATATTTTGGACATTGGCTCTAATACAGGTGTTTATAGCTTAATATCTAAAGTCTCAAATAAAAAATCAAATGTTATTGCTTTTGAACCTCAACCAAATATTTTTAACATATTAACCAAAAATATTCAGATTAATAAAATGAATATTAAGTGTATAAATAAAGCTTTATCCAATTTCAATGGAACAGCACAATTTTATAATTATGGTGATAAAACTTTTGAAGACAATAGTACAACAGCAGGTAGCCTTAATAAAGAATGGAGGCCCGAAAATCAGCACTCTATTGAAGTTGATGTTATAACATTGTCTAATTTTATTGAAGAAAACAATATTAAAAATATAGATTTAATAAAAATGGATGTTGAAACAAATGAATACGAAGTTTTAGTTGGTTATGGAAAATATCTTTATGTTCATCAACCAATTATTTTGCTTGAAATACAGAACGAAAATATCGGTAAAAAAATAGAAACGTTGTTCGATTATAATTCATACACATTTTTTCACTTTTTAGAAAGTGAAGAAATGCAAAAAATTAATCATCTCGGAATTTCAAGTAATGGTCATAACTATTTAATTTGCCCAAATTCTAAATTAACATCCTTAGATCTGTAATTTATAAAAATAGATATTATATGTTTAATCCTGAAAAATACTGGGAAGAAAGATTATCACAACATTACTCGATTATCGGAGTAGGCGATATCACGTTAGGAAAATACAATAATTACTTATATAAAGTTAGAAGATTTGCTTTTAAAAGAATTATCAAAAAACTTAATATTAAATTATACGATAAACATGTTGCCGACATTGGTGCGGGAACAGGTTTTTTCATTAATTTGTGGAAAAAAGCAAAATCTGTTACAGGTTTCGACATTACAAACCATGCAGTAACAAAATTAAAAGAAATATTCACCGATTCTAAATTTTTTTTTTATCAGTCAGATATTAGCTCAAAAGATTTAATTATTGATAATAAATTTGACATTATTTCAGCTTTTGATGTTCTTTATCATATCACAGATGATGATAAATATAACGAAGCATTTAAAAACATTAATCGAATGCTTTCAAATACCGGAATATTAATTTTTTCCGACAATCTTATTCGAGAAAATAAAGAGTTCAGAATTATACACCAAGTTTGCCGAAGCAAAGAATTTGTTTTGCAGATTTTAAAAAATAACGGATTTGAAGTTCAATTTACACGACCAATGTTTTACTTGATGAATACTGTTTTCTATCCAAATAATATCATTCAAAAATATTCATTTCCGGTTATTTCAAGATTAATTTATAAATTTCCAAAATTTGCAGGTTTAATCGGATTAATCATTTATCCTTTCGAAATAATTTCTTTATTGATATTTAAAGAAACACGTTCAACAGAAATTATTGTTTGTAAAAAAGTTAATGAAGTATAATGCACATTTTAATAATTCCTTCCGAGCAATATATTCCCGATGAAAATTCGTTACAAGGAATTTTCCAAAGAGACCAAGCATTAATTCTTAAATCTAAAGGATTCAAAATTGGAATAATTTCAGTTAGTTTGAAATATTCGGTAATAATGCTTTTGAAAGCAATTTTTTTTAAATTGATAAGAATTGATTTTGAAAATGACCTAAAACAAAAAGACTTTAAGTTTATTTTCAAAACTTTATTTTTTAAAACTTTTTCAATAAAAAAATATATTAAAATTGATGAAGTTGATGATATTCCTGTAATCCGAATTGAATCATCTTACCAATTATTTTTATCTTCTAAAAATGAATATAAAGGTTGGATAAAAGGCGGATTAAAAGCATTTGAGAAATATATATACACATACGGAAAACCGGATATTATTCACGCACATAATATGGTATATGCAGGAATATTATCTTCTAAAATAAAAAAGAAATACAATATTCCTGTTGTTGTTACTGAGCACAGTTCATATTATTACAGAGAACTTTATGGTTCTTTTACTCTTTCAAAAATTGAAAAATCGTTTTATAATTTGAATGAATTAATTACCGTAAGTGAAAGTTTGAGTGAATTACTCTATTATAAATTCAAAGAGAGTAAATCTTATAAATATATTCCAAATGTATTAGACAATGATTTCATTAATGCACCTATGGTTAAGAGCGATAAAGAAGGTTTTGTCTTTATAAATATCGGAACATTTATCGAAATAAAAGGACAAGCTGATTTAATTAATGCTTTTTCAAACAAATTTAAAGGAACTAACGTAAAACTAAAGATTATTGGCGGAGGATTGTTACAAAATGAATTAATAAAGCTTACATTTGATTTAGGAATTCAAAACCAAGTTGAAATTATAGTTCAATTATCAAGGCAAGATATTATTAAACAACTCGATAATGCAGATGTATTTGTTTTTTCAAGCAAATATGAAACATTCGGGGTTGCAATTATTGAAGCATTGGCAAGAGGATTACCTGTTATTTCAACAAAATGCGGAGGACCTGAAAGCATAATAAATGATACAAACGGAATACTTGTAGAAAATGGTGATATAGACTCTTTAGCAAAAGGAATGAGGTTTATTTACAATAATTTAAAAATTTTTAATAGAGAAAATATTAGAAATAATTGTATTGACATTTACGGAGAGAAAATGTTTTCACAAAAAATTAAAGAAGTATATACAAATATTTTAGCAAACGCATAATGCTCACAATTATAGACTACAAAGCCGGGAATGTCCGCTCAATACAAAATATGCTAAAAAAAATCGGTGTAAAATCAATAATTTCGAATAAAATTGAATCTATTGAAGCTGCCGATAAACTTATTTTGCCCGGAGTTGGTTCTTTTAATTACGGCATGGAACAACTTGAAAATTCCGGATTAATACCGGTTTTAAATAAAAAAGTTTTAGACGAAAAAACACCAATTTTGGGAATTTGTTTAGGAATGCAGCTTTTTACAAAAGGTAGTGAAGAAGGCAATAAAAAAGGTCTTGCATGGCTTGATGCAGAAACTATAGCTTTTAATAAAAAACTTTTGCCTGAGAATTATAAAATTCCAAATATGGGATGGAATGAAGTTGAATATAATAAAGAGTCAAAACTTTTTAAAAACATGTATGAAATTCCTTCTCGATTTTATTTCGTTCATTCATATCATGTAAAAACAGGAAATGCAGAAAACATCTTGGCAACAACCACTTATGGATATACCTTTACTGTTGGGTTGGAAAAAGATAATATTGTTGGTGTGCAATTTCACCCTGAAAAAAGCCATAAATTTGGAATGCAAATTTTAAGGAACTTTATTGAAAATTATTAAATATTTTTATTTTTTAACATCATATCAATTTAAGCTAATGAATAGAATAAGAGTAATTCCTGTTCTGCTTCTTAAAAATGGCGGCCTTGTAAAAACGATAAAGTTTAAAAAGCCAAATTATATTGGCGACCCAATTAATGCTGTAAAAATTTTTAACGAAAAAGAAGTTGACGAACTAGTTTTTCTTGATATTGAAGCTACAAAATTACACAATGAGCCTAATTACAAAATTATCGAAGAAATAGCCTCAGAATGCTTTATGCCATTAGCTTATGGCGGTGGTATAAAAAACATAGATCAGATAAAAAAAATTTTCAATATTGGAGTTGAAAAAATAATTATAAACTCTGTTGGTTATAAAAACCCTGATTTAATTACTAAAGCAGCGAATATTTTTGGAAATCAAAGCATAGTCGTATCTGTTGACGTAAAAAAAGATTTTTTTGGAAAATACAGATGTTTTTCAAATTCAGGGAAAACAAAAGTACGGCAAAATATGCACGATTATTTAAAAATGCTTGAAAACAGAGGTGCAGGCGAACTTATTTTAACATCAATTGAAAAAGAAGGAACTTTTGGCGGATATGATATTGATTTATTAAAAAAAGTATCACATGCAGTTAATATTCCGGTAGTTGCAAACGGAGGGGCTAAAAATATTGATGATTTTATAAATGCAGTAATAAACGGTGGCGCATCTGCTGTTGCGGCAGGTTCAATGTTTGTTTATAAAAGTACAAATAAAGGAGTTTTAATTAATTACCCTTCGCAAAATGAGCTAATAGAAAAATTATTCAACAAAATTTCTTAACTTTGGTACAATAACCAATGAATTAAAAAAATGCAAAAAAATATCTTAGAAATATCACCTAAAGCATTTTGGGATGTTGATTTTGAAAAATTAATGACAGAAGTTGATAATTACCCTGAATTTATTATAAAAAAGGTTTTTGAATATGGCACATTTGCTGATGTTATTAATGTTGTAAAATACTTTGGTAAACAAAAAGCAATTAAAACTTTAACAAATACAGTATATCTTAAAGAAAAAACTTTACATTTTGCAGCAGCTTTTTTTAAATTAAAAAAAAATAATTTCGCATGCTATTTAAACAAACAACAACGCCATTCTTATACAAAATATTAAAGGATTTAATGCTAATGAAAGAATTTAAAAACTTTAGATTAGCAGGTGGAACAGGTTTAAGTTTACAACTTGGACACAGACAAAGTATTGATATTGATTTATTTTCAGATATTGAGTTTAATGTAAATGATTTTGCAAAAATAATAAGGAAAATATATACTAAAGCAGAAATACGAACATTTGTTTTTGGCATTACATTTTATATTAAAGACGAGAACAAAAAAGAATTAAAAATTGATGTAATGCAAACCGATAAATTTATAAAACCAATAATCATTGAAGATAATATAAGGTTTGCTCATATTGAAGATATTGCTGCTATGAAATTAGAAGCAATAACATCAAGAAACACAAAAAAAGACTTTTATGATATTGCTGAATTACTTAACAAATATACCTTAGTTGAGCTTCTAAAATTTTATTCTAAAAAATATCCTTATAATGATATTAAACAAGTTCTTGAAAATATAACTTTTTTCTCTAAAGACTGTGAGTTAGAATTTGACCCAACAACTTTAAAAAAAGTAGATTGGACAACAGTAAAATTTTCGATAATAGATGCTTTTAATAATTATATTAATAATCAATTAAAAACATGAAACACATAGTAAATCCAAAATACATACCTAAAAACTATCAACAATGCACAAAAACAGTAATGGATAATATTGCCGACCCAAATATTACATTTGATGAAAATGGTGTTTGTAATTATTATCACGAATATTTTATCGAAGAAGCAAAGCATGTTTATAAAGGAAAAAGAGGAATACAAAAATTTAAAGAAAGCATTCAAAAAATTAAAAATGAAGGCAAAGGTAAAAAGTATGATTGTATTTTAGGAGTTAGTGGTGGTGTTGATAGTTCTTATTTAGCATATATTGCAAAAGCAGAAGGGTTACGAGTGCTTTGTGTCCATTTTGACAATGGATGGAATTCTGAACTTGCTGTTAAAAACATAGAAAATATTGTTACAAAACTTAATTTTGATTTAGAAACCTATGTTATAAATTGGAATGAATTTAGAGATATTCAACTTGCTTTTTTTAAAGCAAATGTAATTGATATTGAAATGATTACAGATCATGCCATATTTGGAACAATATACAAAATAGCTAATAAAAATAATATCAAATATATTCTTTCAGGTAATAATGTTGTAACTGAATCTCTTTTGCCGAAACATTGGATTTTTAATAAAGCTGATTATGTTAATATTAAAGATATTCACAAACATTATGGAACTTTACCTTTAAAAACATTCCCTTTTTTTGGTTTTAAAGAAAAACATTTTTATCAACAAGTTAAAGGTATTAGCACCATTGATTTGTTAAATTTTATACCATATATAAAAACAGAAGTTAAACAATTGATTAAAAAAGAGTTGAATTGGGAAGATTATGGGGGAAAACACTTTGAATCAATATTCACACGCTTTTATCAAGGTTATATTTTACCTCAAAAATTCGGAATTGATAAAAGAAAAGCTCATTTATCAAATCTTATTTGTTCCGGTCAAATTACAAAAGAAGAGGCTTTAAAAGAATTAGAAAATCCAAATTATGATAAAGCACAATGCCAAGAAGATAAGGAGTTTGTATTGAAAAAATTAGGCTTTTATGTTCAGGAGTTTGAAAGTTATCTAAGCCAAGAACGTAGAGAGCATAGCGAATTTAAAACAGAGCAAGCTATTTATTTAAATCATCCTGTTTTAAAACCTTTAAAACCTATCGGCGATTGGATAAAAAGAATATTAAAGTGATTTTTCAAAACAAAAATATTTTAATTATTTCACCAAATCAATGGGGAGAACTGCATATTTCAAAACATCACTATGCAATTGAATTAGTTAAAAGAAAAAATATTGTATATTTTTTAAACCCACCACAAAAAAAATTAAAAAATTTAATTGAAATTAAAGAAACTAACTATAAAAACTTATATCAGATTAACTATAAACCTTATTTTAATTTTAAAATTAGATTTCACTTTAGATTTTTATTCGATTTTTTAATGAAATTTCAAATAAAAAAAATCCTGAAATTAATTGATAGTGAGATAGATATTGTTTGGTGCTTTGAGTTTAATTTATTTTCTGATTTGAAATTATTTAATGCAAAATATTCAATATACCATCCTGTTGATCCGGTTAATTATAAGTATCAGATTAATCCGGCAAAAACAGCAGATATTGTTCTTTCTGTTTCTGAAAATATTTTATCTAAATTTAAAAATATTAAAACAAACAAATTTCTTATAAACCATGGATTGAATAATAACTTTAAAAGCTTTGCCGAAAAAAGAATTCTAGAAAATCAATATAAAAAAGCAGATAAAATTAGAGTTGGATACATAGGAAATCTTACAAGACCAATTATTGATAAAAATAGATTTATTAACTTAATTGATAATAATAAAAGTATCGAATTTCACTTTTGGGGACCATATTCCAACAATAATAATTTGTCTGGAGATGAAGATAATGAACCTTATTTTATTGAGTATTTAAAAACTAAAGAGAATGTTTTTTTGCATGGAAATAAAACAAAACAAGAGCTAATTTTAGAAATAAAAGATATAGATATTTTTATTTTATTTTATATTGAAGATAAACTTACTTCCGACAGGTCTAATTCACATAAAATAATTGAGTATTTAGCTACGGGAATTGTAGTTTTTTCAAATGAAATATCTCATTATAAGAGCTTTAATGATTTAATATTAATGTCTGATAATGATTTTGAAATTAATAATTTATTTAAAAAGATAATAGACAATTTAGAGTTCTATAATAGCAAAGAATTTATGGAAAAACGGATTGATTTCGCATTGGATAATACTTATGAAAAACAAATTGTGAGAATTGAAAGAATTATAAATAAAAACTTAAATGTCTAAAAAACTCCTCTTCATATCAAAAGATAATTTAACAACTAATCCGCGTTTGCTTAAAGAGCTTAAATTTGCTGTTAGTTTGGGATATGATGTTGATTTTGTCGGATTTAGTTTTGACAATTGGAGCGATAAAATTGACAAAGAAATAATTACAAAAATTAATGCGAATTTTGAATATATTTCTGCATACAGGAAACCGCTTTTTATTTGGTTTTTTAGTTCAATTATCGAAAAATTAGCTCAGAAATTATTTTTTATTTTCCCAAAATCTTTAATAATTGCAGCATTTGCTCACTCAAAACGTTCATTTTTGCTGAATAGAAATCTAAAAAAGAAAAAAAAATACGATTTAATTATAGCACACAATCTGCCTGCTTTATTTCCTGCATATAAATTTTCAAAAAAACATAAAACGCCTTTTATTTTTGATATTGAAGATTATCATCCCGGCGAAGCTGTTTCAGAGAAAAAAGAAATTGAAAGACGAAAGTTTTTATTCAAAAATATTTTACCAAAAGCCGATTTTATTACTTATGCTTCGCCATTAATAGGGAAATTTAGTTTAGATTTATTAAAAGGCAGTAAAATGCCTGATAATAAGCTTATTAACAACTGTTTTTCTGAAAAAGAATTCAAACATGTTGAAAATAATACTGAAAAGCTAAAATTCGTTTGGTTTTCGCAAAACATTGATTATGGAAGAGGTTTGGAAATTTTTATTCCTATATTCTATAATTTTAAAGATGAAATATCTTTAGCTCTTATCGGAAATTTAAGAGATGGTTTTAGTAAAGAAATTTTAAATAAATATGACGATTTTATTGAAATAATTCCACCATTAACTCAAACAGAGCTTAATTTACAAGTTTCTGAATTTGATATTGGTTTGGCAATAGAGCCAGGTAAAGATTTTAATAATGAAATTGCTTTATCGAACAAAATTTTTTCTTACGCACAAGCCGGATTATTTATTTTAGCAACAAATACTCAGGCTCAAAATAAATTTATATCAGAACATCCTGATTTAGGAATTCTTACAAGATCTGAAATAAATGATATTGCTAATAAATTACGAATTATCATAAAAGAAAAAGAACAAATACGTTCAAAAAAAGAAGAAAGATTTAATTATTCAAAAAAACTTTCTTGGGAGATTGAATCTAAAAAACTGGAAAAAATTTGGACGCAGATATTTACAAACAAAAAAACCTCGTGAATTTTCACGAGGTTTTTAATTATTAAGGAAATAATCTTCCGTACATTCTTGGAAACGGAATGGTTTCTCTAATGTGTTTGAGCTTACAAATCCAAGCCACCATTCTTTCTAAGCCTAATCCGAATCCTGCATGTGGAACAGAGCCATATCTTCTTAAATCAAGATACCATTCAAAAGCTTTCATTGGCAGTTGATGTTCATTTATTTTTCCAATCAGCAATTCTTCATTTGTTTCTCTTTCGCCACCACCAACAACTTCGCCGTAACCTTCAGGTGCCAAAACATCTACGCCTTTTGCTAAATGCGGATTTTCTTTGTCACGTTTCATGTAAAATGCTTTAATTTCGTGTGGCCAATTGTAAACCATAACAGGTAAATCAAACATTCTTGTTAAAACAGTTTCGTCAGAGCCACCTAAATCTGAACCGTATTTAAAATGCTTTGCAGATTCTATCCATTGTGGGATAACTTTTTTCTTTTCATCAAGCTCTTTAATATTGTTTTTTATTGTATCAATTTTATTTTGAAGATAATTTTTTTGACCTTTTTTAACGCCGGCTTTTATCTGATTTTCAGCACTTTCTATTTCTTTTTGATTTTCTTCTATATTTTTTAATACTTCAAGAAAATCATTTTCCAATGTTTCTATAGTTGTTTTTCCATTAACTTTTTCTTCGCCAATAAGTATTTTTGCTGCTTGATCGTATGTTAAGCGTGGAAACTTATCTTTTATGATGAGGTCAAATATTGAAGTATCTCTTTCTAAAATTTCAAATTCGGCTTTGCAGTTTTCTTTAACATCTTTAACGATATATTTTATAAATGATTCAATCAAATCCATATTCATATCATTATCAAAAAAAGCCATTTCCGGTTCAATCATCCAAAATTCCGATAAATGTCTTCTGGTTTTTGATTTTTCGGCTCTAAAAGTTGGACCAAAAGTATAAATTTTGCCCATTGCCATTGCCATAGCTTCGCCATAAAGCTGACCGGATTGCGACAAATATGCTTTATCATCATAAAAATCGGTAGCAAATAGAGTTGTAGTTCCTTCAACTGCATTTCCTGTAAAAAATGGTGCGTCCATTTGTACAAATTCTTCTTTTTGGAAAAAATTATGAATTGCAAAAATAAGTCTGTTTCTTACACGCATAATTGCCCATTGTCTTTTAGAGCGAAGCCATAAATGCCTGTTATCCATCAGAAACTCAACTCCATGAGGCTTATTAGTTATTGGAAAGCTTACAGATTCGCCAATCAATTTTATATCTTTAACATGAATTTCAAATCCTCCAATTTGTTTTTCATCTTTCACAACAGTTCCTTTCAATTCGAAAGAACTTTCTTGACTTAAAGATTTGGCTAGATTAAAAACTTTTGCATCAATTTCATTTTCATCAGCAATACATTGAACAAAACCGCTTCCATCTCTAACTATCAGAAATTCAATTCCTTTTCCACTTCTTTTATTTGTTAGCCATCCTGATATTTTTACTTCTTTGCCAACATATTTATCTAAATTTTGGATTGTAATTTTTTGCATCCTTTATATTTTTATAACTTTTATAATAATTTGATAAATATTTTAAATTTAAGTTAAGTTGCTTATTATGAGCATTTAAATTTAATTTATCATTGCAAAAATAATTTATATTTTTGATACTTATTTATATTTAAGTTGCAAAGATATAAATAGGCATTAATTTTAAAAAAAATGGGCAGATTATATTTTAACAACATGTCATTTTGAACTTCAGCAAATTTTTCTTATCTTAATAGTTTCAAAATATATTTTTTAAATTAGAGATTAACAATTTTGAGTAATAATTATAAATACTTATAAAATGATAAAAATTTTTAAATTAACTAAACTAATTGTCTTTCTAGCGTCAATTGGTTTTATTTTGCTGCTGCAAAGTTGCGCTGAAACTGAAATTGAAAAGATCAATCGCGAATTTAAAGAATTCATCACAGATTATGAAAATAAGGTAATTCCTCTTCAGGAGAAATATAAGCTAGCTGATTATAATGCCGCCATAACAGGCAATATCGAAGAATATAATACAGCAACAGAATTAAAAATAATGATTAGTAAAATCTATTCAAATAAAGAAAATTTCAATCAATTGAAAAGATTTAAAGAATCTAATTTAATTACTGATGAGTTATTAGTTCAGCAATTAAATATTCTTTACAATTTATATCTTCCAAACCAAATAGACGAGAAATTATTATCAGAATTAATAACGCTTGATAATGAAATTAAGCATAAATTTTCAACATATCGTCCTGTAATAAATGAAAAGGATGTTAGTGTAGAAGATATTGAAAGCGTTTTAAGAACTTCAAATAAAACAGAAGAATTAAAAAAATACTGGGAGGCAAGCAAAGAAGTTGGAAAATTAGTTAGCGACGATTTAATTAAAATCGTTAAAATGAGGAATAAAGCAGCTAAAGCTTTAGGCTTTAAAAATTATTATGAAATGGAACTGATTATAAATGGTCAAAGTCCGGAAGAAATTGATAATATTTTTGATGAATTGGATATTTTAACAAGAGGACCATACATTGAGCTAAAGGACGAAATAGACCAATATTTAGCGAAGAAATTTAAGATAAGTGTTGAAGAGTTAAAACCATGGCATTATCAAAACAGATTTTTTCAAAAAGCTCCTTTAATTTACGATACTGATTTTGATAAATATTATAAAAACAAAGATTTTATTAAACTTGTAAAGACTTATTTTAAAGGAATAGGACTTGATATTTCTGATGTTCTTGATAAAAGTGATTTTTCTAATAAACCCGGAAAACAAGAACTTGCTTTTACTACAGATATAGACAGAAAAGGCGATATTAGAATTTCGGGTCATATTAAAAATAATATGACCATAATGACTACTTTACTTTACGAAGCAGGTTTTTCTTCATATTTAAAATATATAGATAATGATTTACCATACCTACTTCACCAACCGCCTCAATTCACTGCTAATGATGCAGTTGCAACATTATTTAGCGGATTTTCCATTAATCCGGGATGGCTGGAAAAAGTAGTGGGAATTTCTAAAGCCGAAAAAGATAAAATTATTGAAATTAGCTTTAAGCAATTAAGATTGGAAAAATTTGTTTTTAGTAGATTTGCTCAAGTAATGTATCGATTTGAAAAAGAATTTTATGAAGATCCTGATCAAGATTTAAATCTGCTTTGGTGGCAGTTAGTATCTAATTTTCAGATGCTTAATAAACCTGCAGATAGAAATGAACCGGATTGGGCTACTAAAACCCATATTACAACAATGCCTTGCAGTTATCATAATTATTTATTGGGAGAATTGATTGCTTCTCAAATACATACATACATTAACGAAGAAATTTTAGATAACGATGGAAGCTGCGAAACAAAATGTATTGATAATCCTAAAGTAGGAGAATTTATGATTGAAAAGCTTTTTAAAACAGGAGCAAAATATAATATGCAGGATTGGATTAAAAATGCAACAGGAGATAAATTATCTCCGGATTATTTTACTAAACAATATATTAAATTTCAATAATCAAAAGCAAAATTATATTTTTATGGCTAAGCTTTTTTTAAGCTTAGCCTTTTTTACATTAAATTAACATTTATTTGTAAATTTGTAATGAATTGTTTATTTATTATGGTCATTACTTTTTTTTTATAAATTTTAATTTACTTTTGTTATTATTAATAAACTGAACAAATATAATGCTGAATCAAAGGTTACAACAGAAATTAATACAGAAACTTTCACCACAACAAATACAATTAATAAAATTGTTGGAAGTGCCTGCCATTCAGCTTGAGCAAAGGATAAAAAAAGAAATAGAAGAAAATCCTGTTTTAGAAGAAGGCAGAGAAGAAGATGATATGTATGAGGAGCAAAACGATAATGATGACGATGAATATGATAGCTCCCAGGATGAATTTACTTTAGAAGACTACATTCAGGACGACGAAACTCCAAATTATAAATTATCTGCCAATAATTATTCTGCTGATGACCGTAAAGTTGATATTCCATATTCAACCGGCACTTCTTTTCACGAACACTTAAAACAACAGCTTGGACTCAGAATTTTAAGCTCCGAAAAACAAATTCTTGCTGATTATTTAATAGGAAATATTGACGAAGATGGTTATTTAAGAAGAGATGTAGAGGCTATTGCTAACGACATTGCTTTTTCTCAAAATATTATAACAGATGAAAAAGAACTTCTTGATATTCTTGAAATTATTCATGATTTTGACCCGCCGGGTGTTGGAGCAAGAGATTTACAAGAATCCTTGGCTTTGCAATTAAAACACAAAATTAAAATTTTAAATGGCGAAGAGAACCTATATTTAAAGCTTGCAAATAAAATAATTTCTAATTTTTTTATTGAGTTTACAAAAAAACATTACGATAAAATAATTCAAAAACTTAATTTGTCTGATGAAGATTTGAAAAATGCTATTGAAATAATTTTAAAACTTAATCCTAAACCCGGTAGCGCATATTCAAACCCGTTAAATAGAAATTCTCAACATATTACACCTGATTTTTTATTAGAAAATATCGATGGCGAATTAATTCTTAGTTTAAATTCAAAAAATATTCCAGAATTAAAAGTTAGTCGTACTTATGCAAACATGCTGGAATCTTATCACAGTCAAAAAGATAAGCATTCGAAACATGAAAAAGAAGCTATTTCTTTTGTGAAACAAAAATTAGATTCGGCTAAATGGTTTATTGATGCTATAAAGCAAAGACAAAATACTCTTATGCACACTATGGAGGCAATTGTTCAATATCAAAATGCTTATTTTTCTGATGGTGATGAAACAAAGCTTAGACCAATGATACTTAAGGACATAGCCGAAAAAACAAACCTTGATATATCAACTATTTCAAGAGTTGTTAATAGTAAATATGTACAAACACATTTTGGAATTTTTGCATTAAAATATTTCTTTTCCGAAGGAATGCAAACAGACACCGGCGAAGAAGTTTCTACCAGAGAAATTAAAAAAATACTTCAAGAATGTATCGGTAGCGAAAGCAATAAAAAACCATTAACCGATGAAAAACTTGCTGAAGTTCTTCAAGAAAAAGGATATCAAATTGCCAGACGTACTGTTGCCAAATACAGAGAACAACTCAATATTCCTGTTGCCAGAATGCGAAAAACTCTTTAAAACATAAATTTTCATCTTAGCTAAATAAATATTTATGAATAAATTAGCATATAGAAAACTCACTTTATTTTTGTTTGTTTTGTTATTCTATTCAAATATTCAAAGTCAGGAGTTTTCAAAAAACAGTATCAGAATAAGCTCTGGAATTGGTGTTTCTATGGATGGAACTACTGACGGACTTGGCATTATATATTCTGTTGGTTATCAAAGAGATATATGGAAAGATAAATTTAGGTTTAATCCTAATTTTAGTATTGGGCATTACAGTTCAAAATTTGTAATGGACGCAAGAGATCAATATTTTAACTCCATAAATCTGCAAACTAATTTATTTTACGATTTGATAAAAATAAGAGCTTTTTCGGTAGTTTTAGGAACAGGTTTACTAATAAATAATTCAAGAGGTTTAATCGGAACTGGAGGCGATTTTGAAGGAGAACAATCTTCAGAGTATTTTAGTGATTTTTATTTTGGCGGATATTTTGGTGGCGGATTTAGAATTAATTCGCCAAATAAAAGAGCAACAATTGATATAATGCCTTTAAATATTAATTTTGGAAATGATTATTTTATGGAATCGCATTTAATAATTGCAATTGGCATAAAATTCTAATTATTAAACACTTAAATGCAAAATTTGATAAAAACGATTAAACCTCAAAAGCTTAAAAAAGGCGATAGAATAGGCTTGGTTTGTCCTGCCGGATTTATTACAAAAGAACAGCTCGATAAAACTTCAAATATATTATCTGAATTAGGCTTTAATAGTTTTTTTTCTGATAATATTTTAAACCGACAAGGATATCTTGCCGGAAATGATAAAGAAAGAGCCGAAGATATTAATCAAATGTTTATTAATAAATCTATTAAAGCAATTTTAGCAGTTAGAGGCGGATATGGAAGTAGTAGAATAATTGATTTAATTGATTATCAGACAATTAAAGAAAACCCTAAAATTTTCATCGGTTATAGCGATATTACTGCTTTATTAAATTCAATAAATAAATTTACAGGATTGATTACTTTTCATGGAATTGTTGGTATTTCTGATTTTAATGATTATACAAAACAAAATTTCCTGAACTTATTTGTTAATAATTTACTTGAAATAAAATCTGATGAAAATATTAGCCCCAAAATTATAAATCACGGAAGTGCACAAGGAAAATTAGCTGGAGGAAACCTTTCAACTATAAATTCGCTTTTAGCAACCGATTTTGAAATAGATTTTACTGATAAAATAGTTTTCATCGAAGATATTTCTGAATCTCCTTATAAAATAGATCGAATGCTAACTCAATTATTGCTTTCGGGAAATCTGAAAAAAGCTAAAGCAATTATTCTTGGAGTTTTTAAAAACTGTGATTTAAATGATGATGATATAAACAAACAAAATTCACTATCTTTACAAGAGATTTTTATTGATAGATTAAATAATTTAAATATCCCTGTAATTTCAAATTTTTCTTTTGGACATATAGAAAGTCAGGCTATTTTTCCTATTGGAATAACTGCTGAAATAAATACTAATGAATTGTTTATCAGATTATTAGAAAAACCGTTTAGTTAAAATTTAACAATGAAATTTATAATATCAGCAATAATATTTATATTTCTAATAATGAATTTTGATTGTAAATCGCAACAATATAACTTGCCTGTTAACAATGAGCTTAATTTAAGATTTGAAAAAAATCACTTTGCAGATTCTAATTTCCATTTTGCAGTAAAACCTTTTTTTTTATTAGATACTGACACATCAACTTTATTAAAAACAAATAATTTATTGTTTAATAAAGTGCTGAATAACAACGTGATAACTTTAAATAAAGATAAATTTAATTTAGATATAAATCCATTAATTGAGATAATTTCTGAAAATAACATTGACAAAAAACATAGTTTTTATAGTTATAAAGCAGGAATAGATTTAAAAGGCAAATTTTCCAATAAATTATATTTTAATATCTCTGGTTTTTATGGAATATCAGAAAAAAATAATGAAAATAAATATATAAATGATTCAATAAAAATTATTCCTCACTTTGGCGAAATTTTAAGCGAAACAGCTAATAATTATTCTTTTTATTCAATTTTTGGATATTTTGCATATCAACCAAATAAATATCTTAATTTACAAATAGGAAAAGACAAAGATTTTTGGGGCGAAGGCTATCGTTCGCTTTTTTTGTCGGATAATTCAAATAGTTATCCTTTTTTTAAAGCAACTGTTGATATTTGGAAATTTAAATATATATGGCTTATTTCTGCTTTAAAAGATAATAATTTAGAAAATACTTCTTTTACACTAAATCGTAAATTTTCATTTTCACATTTTTTAAGTTGGAATGCAACTAATTGGTTGAATATCAACTTTTTTGAAGCAATAATTTCAAACCCAATAGACTCGGCCGGCGTTAATTATTTTAATATAAATTATTTAAATCCTGTTATTTTTTTGCGGCCTGTTGAATTTGCAGGAGGTTCTGCCGATAACGCAATTATAGGAATTGGAACTAAACTAAAAATCTTTAAAAAATATCAGATATACAGTCAGTTAGTATTTGATGAATTTGTTTTTTCTGAAATTAAATCAAACAAAGGTTGGTGGGGAAATAAATATGCTTTTCAAATCGGATTTAAAAGCTTTAATTTATTTAAAATCAAAAACTTAATATCAATTTTTGAGTATAATTATATTAGACCTTATACATATTCGTATATAAATTCAATACAAAATTACGGTAATTATTATCAGCCTTTGGCACATCCGGCTGGCGCAAATTTAAAAGAAACTGTTTTTATTGCTCATTATCATTATAAAAGATTTAGTACACAAATAAAAGCAATTTATTCGGTTTCCGGTGCTGATATTGATACTGTTAGTTATGGTGGCGATATTTATAAATCGTATGAAAAACGCAAAGATGATTATGGAAATTATATCACGCAAGGCATTGTAACAGAGTATATTAATATTGAAATTTCAAATAATTGGATAATAAATCCAAAATACAATTTATCTTTTTTTATAGATTTTTCATCGGCTTTTATAACAAACGTCAATTTAAATTTTAAAAGAACAACATTAAGTTTTGGGATTAAAAGTTTATTATTTAATAACAATAAAGATTATCTAAATTAATAAAATGCTATACATGACTTTAATTATTCAAATTTTTAGTTATATTTGCATGGGAACATAGAGAGGAAACAAGTTCTTTATTAAAATTTTATAATATTATAAAAATCGTTTATATATATATAGAGCTACAGTTTAAATAGAATTTGTATTTATTAAATTTATCGTTGTATCTTTTACAACAAATAATTATTTAAGTAAAATGGAAAACAATAACTTTTGGAACGAAAAATGGGCGCCAGTCTGGTTCGAAGGAATTAGTGAAATTGAAAAATACGAAGTATCTAATTATGGGCGGATTAGAAGATTTAAAAAAAAGATTAGTGATTGGGTGATTTTAAAAGCTCAAATCGTTAATGGATATAGGTATTTTACCTTTAAAACAAATCAAGAAAAAAAGAAAAAAACTTTAATAGTTCATAAACTTGTAGCTGAATATTTTTGTGAGAAACCAAGCGAATATCAAGAATATGTAGTTCATCTTGATTATTTTAAAGAGAATAACCAAGCGTCTAATCTAAAATGGGTTACAAGAGATGAACTTACTGCTCATCACAAAGAGAACCCTAATTACAAAAACATCAACAGAAAAGGCCGAATTACTAATGCAAAACTATCAGAATCTGATGTTATTAGGCTTAAAAAGAAGTTGAGAAGAGGAAAAAACAAGCTATATAAATTAGCTAAGGAATTTGGTATTACTCACACTCAATTAAACAGAATTCGTTCTGGCGAAAATTGGGGACATGTTAAAATAGACGATGACGACAACACCGACGAATAGAATTTTAAAAGTGATTGGGGTTTAATTTTTAAAAACTAATCACTTTTCCATTGTTATACTAACGCTTTTTATTTGTCCACCCATCGGCGGATTCATTTTCTGTACTTTTATTTGTGCTTTCTTTATTCCTTCAAGGTTTTCATACAAAGCATCCAGTATTCTTTTGGCTATATTTTCGAGTAAATGAGATTTTTTATTCATTTGCTCTCTAATTACTTTATATGCTGTTTGATAATTTACGGCATCTTTAATATTATCAGAAATTGCTGGCTTTTCACAATCTGCTTCTATTCTTAAATCTAATAAAAATCGATTGCCTATTATCCTTTCTTCCTCATAATGACCATGATACGCATAAAATTCCATGCCTTCAATTTCTATAATGCTCATATTTTTATGATTGTTAAACCAATGTTGTTTAGATAAGAATTTTTGTTAAAATTAAAATTACAGTTGTAACTTAAATATAATAAGCACGTATAATTTTAAATCTTTTAACTAAACAACATTGATTGTTAAATTGGTTTATTGCTGATTTTTAACAATTTAGCAATTGAACAATAAAACGATTTATGTTAATTTAAAACAATTTTCTTTGTTCGCCTTTTTGTATTTTTTCTTTTCCCAGATGCAAATAAGCTAGTTCTGTAGCTTCGCGTCCGCGTTGAGTTCTTTTTATAAAGCCTTCTTTTATTAAAAATGGCTCATAAACTTCTTCTATAGTTCCAGATTCTTCGCCAACTGCAGTTGCAATTGTGTTTACGCCAACTGGTCCGCCTTTAAACTTATCAATTATGGTCAATAAAATTTTATTATCCATTTCATCAAGGCCTTTTTTGTCGATATTTAATTGATCTAGAGCATATTTCGAAATTTTTATATCTATTGAACCATTTCCTTTTACTTGAGCAAAATCTCGAACTCGCCTTAAAAGAGCATTGGCAATACGAGGTGTTCCGCGACTGCGAGAAGCTATTTCATATGCCGATTCATGATTTATTGGTACATTTAATATTTTTGCTGAGCGTTTTACAATATCACTCAAAACTTCTATATCATAATATTCTAATAAAAATTTAATTCCAAAACGCGCCCGTAACGGGCTGGTTAACAGTCCAGAACGTGTTGTTGCTCCAACTAATGTAAAGGGATTTAATGTTAATTGAACTGAGCGTGCACTTGGCCCTTTGTCAATCATTATATCTATTTTAAAGTCTTCCATTGCGGAATATAAATATTCTTCAACAACGGGGCTTAAACGATGTATTTCATCGATAAAAAGAACATCATTTTTCTCCAGATTTGTTAATAAACCGGCTAAATCGCCAGGCTTGTCTAATACAGGACCTGAAGTCAGTTTTAAATTTACGTTTAGCTCGTTTGCAATAATATTTGAAAGAGTTGTTTTTCCTAGTCCGGGAGGTCCATGAAGTAAAACATGATCTAGTGCTTCGCTACGCATTTTTGCAGCTTGAACAAATATTTCAAGATTTTCGATAATTTTTGGTTGACCTGCAAAATCAGAAAAACGTAATGGACGCAATTGTTGCTCAAATTCCTGTTCTGATGCAGATAATTCCTCGTCTCTGATGAAATCTTGTTCGCTCATTATTTTTAAAACTTAATTTTTAGCTTAAAGATATATTTTTAATTGCTTTTTCAATTCTTTCTATTGTTTCTTTTTTACCGATAATATCCACAATATCAAACATATGCGGGCCTTTTCCTTCGCCAACTACTGCTAGTCTGAATGCTGTCATTATTTGACCCATTTTATAATTTTTTTCTTCAAGCCATTGTTTAACAATAGTTTCAATGTTTTCGGATTTGAAATTTTCAATTTCGTTTAGAACTTTTATTAGTTCTTTCATTTGGTTTGGTGTTTCTTCTTTCCACCATTTTTTAATCATTTTAATATCATATTCTCCGGGCGATTTAAAAAAGAAATCGGAATGTTCCCAAAAATCAGAAACAAAATTTGCTCTTTCTTTTATTATCGAAACTATATTTTTAACAAATGAGTTTTCAAACACAAATCCTTTTTCTTTTAATATAATTTGGTATAAACCAGTTAGTTCATCATCAGTTTTTGTTTGCAGATATTGATGATTAAACCATTTTGCTTTTTCAGGATCGAATTTTGAACCTGATTTTCCAACTTTTTCAATGCTAAATTGCTCGATTAATTCTTGCATTGTAAAAATTTCTTGTTCGGTTCCCGGATTCCATCCAAGTAATGCCATCATGTTAATAAATGAATCGGCAAAATAGCCTGATTCTCTGTATCCTGATGAAATATCGCCGGTTTCTGGATCTTTCCATTCTAATGGGAATACAGGAAAACCTCCTTGATCGCCATCTCTTTTACTTAATTTTCCTTTGCCTGTTGGTTTTAATAAAAGCGGCAAATGTGCAAATAAAGGCATTGTATTTTCCCAAGCAAAATATCGGTATAATAATTTGTGAAGCGGGAGAGAAGGTAACCATTCTTCGCCTCTGATTACATGGCTGATTTCCATTAAATGGTCATCTACAATATTGGCTAAATGATAAGTTGGCATTCCGTCTGATTTGTAAAGTACTTTATCGTCTAAAACATTAGTGTTGAAAACAACTTTGCCTCTTATTAAATCATCAACTTCAAGTTCTTCATTTTCAGGCATTTTTATTCTGATAACATAATTTTCGCCTGAATTTAGTTTTTTTTCTACTTCGTCTTTTGTAAGCGATAAAGAATTTTTCATTTGCATACGAGTAAAAATTCCGTATTGTTGATTAGAATTATTTTCTGCTTTAAGTTTTTCGCGCATTTCTTCTAATTCTTCTGAACTGTCAAAAGCATAATATGCATTGCCTTGATTAACAAGTTGTTCTGCATATTTTTTGTAGATTTCTTTTCTTTCTGATTGTCGGTAAGGACCGTAATTTCCACCAACTTTTAGGCTTTCGTCAAATTTTAAACCACACCATTCCAGTGATTCTATAATGTAATTTTCAGCTCCGGCTACATATCTTGTTTGGTCTGTATCTTCAATTCTTAAAATAAAAACACCGTTATTTTTTTTTGCAAATAAATAATTAAATAATGCTGTTCTTACGCCGCCAATATGTAACGGGCCTGTTGGGCTTGGTGCAAATCTTACTCTTACTTTTTCCATTTTTATGTTACTGACTATCAGTATTTTTTGTTAGTAAATTTATCTTTTGTAAAATATTTTAAAATTTAAAATTTTCACAAAGATATAGAAATGAGTTATATTTTCTAAATTATAAATTGATTGAAAAAGAAAAAACTTGCAGTAATGGTTTCTGCAAGTTTTTTTATTGTAAAATTAATTCTTTATAAGCGTTAATCGTTTTAAAAAATCCTGATTTTGGTAATTTCAGCATCTTCAATAAAATCTTCATGTTTTAAAATGATTATATCGCTGTTATTTAGTTTTTTCTTATCGCCTTTATATGCATTTGAATCAATTATAAATTGTAAATTTTCGATTTGTTTGCTATATACAACAAAATTTCCAGAAACATAACTATAAAAAATTTCAAAATCATTATATACAGTAAGAATCTGACTTAATTTACAGCCAACGCCCAATCCTTGATTGTTTTTATATTTTGGCGATAATATTGTAATATCATAAATTGAATCGTTTGGCGATAAACTTATTACTAAGCGAAGCGTATCCATCTGATAAATAGATCTGTAGAAAAATTCATCTCCCTCTTTAAATATCAAAGTATCTTTTTTCTCATAAGTAGAATCATTTAAATCAGGAAACTTATCATTTACATCAAAAGCACCGACTCCCTTTGCAGAAATTAAGAAAGGATTTGCATGAATTACATTTTTGGTTGTACCGTTAGAGTTTTTGCCAGCCTGTTCATTACTTTGGTTTTTGCAGGATATTAATATTAAAGAAATTAAAAAAAGTACATAAATTGTTTTCATCTTTTTTATTTGTTTGGTTAAATATGGCAAAAATACTAAACATTTAGTAATAATAAATTAACAACAAAGAGGTTTTTATTTATAATAAATGGCATTCATTTTTTTCTGTCAGCATAAATTCTTTAAAATGATTTATAACTTTGCCTTTTTAAAGAGATTAGTTACAAATTTTAGCAATGGCGCAAAAAAAAGATAAATTTTTGATTGAAGATTGGAATAAGAGAAAAATTGAAATACAAGCAGAGAATAAAAAATTTACAAAAAAACTGTCGAGACTAAGCGATAAAAAATTAATCGAAGCAGCAGAAGGCGTGCACGATAAAGTTTTTGCAAAAATTGATTGTCTGGATTGTGCTAATTGTTGTAAAAGTATTCCGCCAATTATCAACGAAACTGATGCTCGAAGAATAGCTAAACATTTGGGTATGAAAGTTACTGCATTTAAAGATCAGTATGTAAAAATTGATGAAGATATGGATATGGTTATGAATCAATCGCCATGTCCGTTTTTACAGGCCGATAATACATGCATAATATATGAATTCAGACCCAAAGCATGCAGAGAATATCCACATACCGAAAATTATGAATTGACAAAGAAATTAAAGCTACATGCAATAAATGCACAATATTGCCCCGCAGTTTTTCATATTTTGGAAGAATTAAAAACAAAATTATAAATATAAACTCATAGTTTGTGTGATGTTTTAAAACAAAAAAACTTGCATAAACAAACTGCAAGTTTTTTATAATGATAAAATCGATAAATTTATCAGTTATTATTCTGATAAATTATGAAATCTCTTTGCGCTTTAAGAAGATTTATAATATCTAAAGCTAAGTTTTTTGTTTCTTGTAAAATATTTAAGTACAACATACTGTTTTTGGTTCCAACTTCGGAGTTTTTAATTCTTTTCACTTGATTTTTTCTAAATTTTGTTAAAGCATTTAATAAAATTTGTTGTTTTTCAAGTGCTGAATCAATATTTTTTACTTTTTTTGATTCAATAATAGTTAAAACTTCTGAAATTAAGTTTTGAATATGTGTATTTGCTTCATTTAGTTCATCTAATTGACTTTTTATAAATCCTGAATGTTGATTATTGAAATGTTCGTAAGTTGGTTTTGAAATATATGTTAAAGAGTGTGTTATTTCTCTCAGATAATCAAGTACTTGAACATAATAATGTCCTGTTTCAACAGAATCTTCCTGAAGTTCAAAAATTATTGCATTTACTCCGTCTTTTAGCGATTTTGTTGTTTTATTTAGTTCGTTTACTTCTTTATTTACTTTTTTCAGAGATTTTAAACTTTCTTTTCCTATAGATTTTACAATATCTTTATAAACATCAGAAATTTTTGTTATTGTATTTACAACATTAATTGAGCAAGTTTCGGTAATATCTTTTTCTTGTTCATCTAAAGTTTCATAATTAATAATTGCATCGTCTTCTTTAATTCTGGCTTTATGTTTAATTTTTGATTTTATAAGAATTAAAACTGCGATTGTTAAGTAAACAGCAACAACCCAAAATCCTAATAAATAAATGCTGAATGCAATAAGCGAAGAAACTGTAAATGCAATAAAAGCAGTAAAAAACCATCCACCAATAACGGTTAATACGCCTGAAACACGATAAACAGCACTTTCGCGGCCCCAAGCGCCATCGGCAAGTGAAGAGCCCATTGCAACCATAAATGTAACGTAAGTTGTTGATAATGGCAGATTTAAAGAAGTTGCAAAGCTTATTAATATACTTGCAACTACTAAATTTACTGATGCTCTTACTAAATCAAATGCCGAAGCTTTATCTTCATTATTATTATCTGGTTCAAATCTTTTTTTTACTGATTCTAGAACAATATTTGGCGTTATATAGTTAATTCCATTCGAAAATCTTATTGATTGACGAACTAAAAACCTTGACAATGTTGATGATTCAAATCTTTCAAATCCGGAATCTTGTTTGCTTAAGTTTAGTTCTGTTGCAGTTACACTTCTTGCTTTTTTTGAAAGCCAAAGTGTTAAAACCATTATAATTCCTGAAATCATTAAATATAATGTTGGTGTTTTAACTTTTGCTTGCAAAGCTGCCATAGAAAATTCGTTTGCTGATACGCCTGAAGCATTCCATACTTCAAATGATTTTAATCCTGCTAAAGGAACACCGATAAAGTTAACTAAATCGTTTCCTGCAAATGCTAATGCTAAGCCAAAAGTGCCAGCCAATACTATGATTTTTAGGATGTTAAGTTTTGTAAATATTTTAAGAATAGTAAAAATTGCAATCCAAGCTACAAAACTGTAAATTATAATTTTAGATGCATTTGATTCAATCCATGTTTTTATTTCGTCGGACATGAAAGAAGCGCCGTTTGCGCCTTTTACAAGTATAAAATATGTAATAAATGTTATTGAAATTGCGCCCCACAAAACGGCAAAAAAGTTTGTGCTTTTTCTATTTTTAAATGTAAATGCAATTCTAACAATAAATTGCACTACTATTCCTACAGAAAATGCTATAACAACCGAAATTAAAATCCCTGAAATAATTAATAAAGCTTTTCCTGAGTTTATGTAATCGCCTAATGTTGAAAATCCTGCATTTGATTGTAATAATTTGTAAAAAGCAACAGCTACTGCGCCACCCAATAATTCAAAAACTATTGAAACTGTTGTTGATGTTGGTAATCCAAGTGTGCTGTATGTGTCTAATAAAATAATGTCGGTTAGCATTACGCCCAGAAAAATTATCATAATTTCATTGAAATTGAACATTTCTGGATGAAATATACTTTTTCTGGCCACTTCCATCATTCCGCTTGAAAATGTGGCGCCAAATAGAATTCCTACACTAGCAATTGCCATTATTATCCAAAATGGTGCGGTTTTTGAGCCAATTGCTGAATTTAAAAAATTTACTGCATCGTTACTTACACCTACAACTAAATCGCCAATGGCTAAAAGAATAAGTACAATAACTAAAACAACAAAAAGAGTTTCCATAATTTTTTATATTAATTTTGTGCAAAAGTATATTTGACTAATATAAATTTAGGCTTTTGTGTTTTAATTTATTGTTATTTCAATGTTAAGTTTATGTTAAGAAATTTAACATATTAGTTTTATTTAAACCTTAAATAAATCTAATAATTGGCGACCGACATTCCATTCAATTTTTGTTTCAAATCCTGATTTTAGATTTATTTTTTCATGATAAAATATAACACGTTCCGGTTGGAGTTTATTAAAATAATTTCCGGTATCCCATTTTTTGTTGTTGTTTTTATCAAAAATCAGTTTTAAACTATATTCTTCAGGACTTAAAAACTCAAATTTAATTTCCTGATTATCAATAAAATGTATTTCTTTTATAATATTGCCTGATTTATTTAAAAGTTGTAATATAAAGTTTCTTTGGCCTATAATTTTAGAAATTTCGGTTTTTTCAAATTCTGTAATTATTTTTGGTAAAGAATCGTTTAATTGATTTTGCGGGTTTATATTTTGAATATTTATTGAAAGTTTAGAATAATAATCTTCTTTTTGAACTGAAAATTCATATTCGTACTCTTTATTGTAATTATCGTAAATATCAATAATAGCAAGGCTGTCAAAACTAATTTTATATTTAATTCCTTCTTTCCAATCTGTTTTTACAAAATATTTTCGTATAAAAAAACTGTCTTTTAATATTTCGAATTCCTGAGGCATATAAATATGAACAGTTTGTTTTTCAGTTTCATTTATTTTATCCTTATTTTTTTTCTCAATTTCTTTTATTTTTATTTTTTTTCCATTAATTATTGAAATTGTATCGCTTAAATCAGTAATCTCATTTTTCCTGTTTGTGTATTTGTATTTAACTTTTAGTTTTATTGTATCCATTTTTGAAACAAAATCATCTGTAATTGTAAAGTTTAAAGTGTCTGAACTTGAGTTTTTAGTATATGAAAACCATTTACTGTTTAGTGTAAAATTTAGTGCTTCAAAATTGATTTCGCCAAAAACAGCTTTACTAAAAACCAAGGTAAAACTATTTTTTTCAATTCGATGTGCTTCTGATAAGAATAAATCGGTTTCTTTAAAAGCAAAATTTGCCGATTGCAGATGAAATGATGAATCTGATTTATTATCAATAAAATCGAGACTTTTAAAATCTAATGAAATTGTGTCTAGTAATGATATGTTTTTGTCTGTTATTTTTATTAGAACTGTATCATTATAATGCTTATTATCAACACTATACCATTTATTTTTAGTTTCAAAATTCTTTGGAATGATTTGTAATTTATTTGTCGGTTTTTTGAAAATCAACTTTATTTTATCGGATTCTTCTCTTTTTCCATATTTCAAACTTTGTTTTTCGAGCGATAATTTCAAAGTATCTTTTAAATTTTGAGTTTGATTTAAAAAGAATTCATTATCGAAATAACATATAAATTTAATTGTGTCTAATTTTATTATATTTTCATCAGTAATTTTAAGTTTATAATATTTATTAGATGTATTTTGCTGAATATCAAACCATTTGTTTGATTTAAAGTTTAATGGTTTAAAATAAATAGAATCTATAATTGGTCGCGAAAAGTTTATTAAAATTTCGTTATTTTGTATTCTTTGAGCTTTTGTAATTTTTTGTTCTTTTGTGTCGATAACGCTTGTGTCCTTTATTTCAAACAATTTAATTTTTTCAGTATTTATTTTATCCAATGGTTTTTCTGATTCAAAAAGCATATTTTTATTTAAATCCAAATTATTTTTATTCAGTTTTATTTCAAAATTTGAATATACTATTGGTTTTATTTCTTGTTCTGTTTTATTTCTTTTCCAGTCATCATTTTTTTTCTTTTCTTTAAATTTAAAAAGTAAAGTATCTGTTTCTAATTTTGGCTGTCGAATAGAATCTTCAGACACGTAAGTGATTGAAAATGAGAGTGTATCTAAAGCTAAAATGTTTGTATCTTTTATCCAATAAATTAAAGTATCGTTTGTTAAATTTTTTTCGAGAATAAAATTTTCAGCAATTAAATTTGAGTCTATCGAATTAAAAGCATAATTTTCGGTAATTGCCTTATCAAAAGACATGGTTAATTTTCCTCTTTCCGGTCTTTTATAATCATTAACTCGCTGATAATTATCATCTTCCAAAAACATTAACAAATTTAAATTATTTGGCGTGTTGTAATATTTTTGATTTATTATAATGGTATCTCTAATTAAGGAATCAGTGCGAGTTGTGTCAATAATGTCGTGTAAAACAGAACCGGCTTTAAAAGTATCAACCATAAATTTTATTTCCCTTTCGGGATATATTACAGAATCTAAAAAAGCTATGTCTTCGCCAAAATCAGCAATCATATTGCTGTTTAAATCTGTTAAAGCAAATATTTTGTAATTTTTTTGTTTTACAAAATTCACCGAAAATTTTCCGCTTGTATCAGGTTTACATAAATAAGAAGGAATTTTTTTGAATGGAATAGAATCTTCCAAATCATCGTAAATCATAACTAACGAATTTTCAGGTGTTTTTAAATCAAAAGCATTTTTAATAACTCCCGAAATAAAAAATGAATCTATTTTATTGCCTGTTGAAAACGTAAAGCTCTGGTTTTCAAATAAATTGCCTTCGTTAAAGTCTTCAACCGCTTTTCCGAAATAAAAAGTATAAGTTGTAGAATCTTTTAATTTTTCAAGAAAATTTATATATAATCTTTTTTTCTTCGATTTAATTTCAGGCTTTTCTGTAAAAGGTGGCGATGAAAAAATTTCCTGATTTGCATTTTTTAACACAAAATATTCATCAAATAAAATTATTACCTTGTCGCTGTTAAAATTTGTGTCTAAAAAAGCCGGCTGGCTAAAAACTATTATTGGCGCAATTGTATCTTTTTCGCCGCCTGAGATTGTTCCTATTTGAGCACACGAAAAAAATATTAAAGGAATTAAAGCTATTATTGAAAATATTATTGTTGTTTTTATATTTTTTATCATCTTAAAATAAAATTGAAGAAATTTATTTGTCAAAGATATAAACTAGATATGAAACAAACATATTTCGATTATAATAATTATTTCTAAAAATTAATACCTTTGTATTAAGTGGTATTTTTACAATTTATTTATTGTTGCTGATTAAGTGAAATTGTTATATTAAGCACATTAGCAAAACACATTAAAATGCTGATATTTAATATTATATAAAAATGGTTGTAGATAAAGAAAAAATTTGTGATTACTTAAAATCAATAAATATGGATTTAAATAGAATCTATAATATTGAAAAAATCGGATTAATTGGTAGTTTTGCAAGAAATGAGGCTTCAGAAAAAAGTGATATTGATATTGTTTATATTCTTAAAGAAAATCAGAAACTAAGCTATTTTAAATTATACAGACTTGAAAAAATGCTTGAAAAACATTTTAGCAGAAAAATAGAACTCATTAATTACAAGTACATTAATCCCATAATTAAATATAAATCAGATAAAGATATAATTTATGTATAGCGATAGAAATTTGGTTTACATTTTAACAATATTGGAAGCAATTGAGAAATTGTATATATATTCAGAAAAATTTGATAATGCTTATGATTTTTGGATAAATAAAAATCAGTTAAATTATAATGCCAGCTCTAATTTGCTAATTACAATTGGCGAGGCAACTAAAAAAATAGATGATGAATTAAAAATAAAATTTTCTAATATAGAATGGAATGCCATATCTGATTTGCGAAACAGACTTGCTCACGATTATAGAGGTTCAGATCCGGATTTATTGTGGCAAATAATTACAGAAGAACTAACTGATTTAAAAAATGCAATTAATGAAATGCTTCAGTTTGTTAAATACGATAAAAAAATGCTGGAAGATGCTTTAAATTCAGAATATTATAAAAACATTCAATATTTAAAATCTTTACTTTAATTTTTCCAGCAATTACCGATAATGATAAATCAGGAAACAGTAAATAAAATACTTGAACGAGTTGAAATTGTTGATATAATTCAAGATTTTATTCATTTAAAAAGACGAGGAGTTAACTTTTTAGGTCTTTGTCCTTTTCATAATGAAAAAACACCATCTTTTACAGTTTCGCCATCAAAAGGAATTTACAAATGCTTTGGTTGTGGAAAAGCCGGAAATGCTGTAAATTTTATTATGGAGCACGAACAAATGCAATATCCTGAAGCTCTGAGATATTTGGCAAAAAAATATCAAATAGATATTGTTGAAACTGAACAAACTGCAGAGCAAATTGAACAAAAAAATACTCGTGAAAGTATGTTAATTGTTACAAATTATGCTCAAAAATATTTTACTGGTGTTTTACATAACGATAAAGAAGGAATTGCAGTTGGATTATCGTATTTTAAAGAAAGAGGATTTTCTAAAGAAACTATCGAAAAATTTCAATTAGGATATTGCACCGAAGAAAAAGATAAATTTACACAAGAAGCAATAAGAAATGGTTATAAACTCGAATATTTAGTTTCAACAGGTTTAACAATCGATAAAAACAATTACAGATTCGACAGATTTGCAGGAAGAGTTATTTTTCCAATTCATGGAATTTCGGGAAATACAATTGCTTTTGGCGCCAGAATTTTAAAAACCGACACAAAAACAGCAAAATATTTAAACTCGCCGGAATCAGAAATTTATCATAAAAGCAACATTCTTTACGGAATTTATTTTGCAAAAAGAGAAATTATTAAATATGATAAATGCTTTATGGTTGAAGGTTATACGGATGTTATTTCGCTTCATCAAGCCGGAATTGAAAATGTGGTTGCTTCTTCGGGAACTTCTCTTACTCAAAATCAAATAATTTTAGTAAAAAGATTTACCGAAAATTTAACAATTTTATACGATGGCGATTCTGCCGGAATTAAAGCTTCGTTTAGAGGAATTGACCTTGTGCTGGAACAAGGAATGAATGTTAAAGTTGTTTTATTTCCTGATGGAGAAGATCCTGATTCTTTTTCGAAAAAAATGAATAAATCTGAATTAAAAGAATTTATAGAAAATAACGAAAAAGACTTTATAAAATTTAAAACAGATTTGCTTTTACAAGAAGCGAAATCTGATCCTGTAAAAAAATCAAATCTGGTTAATGATATTGTAAAATCAATTTCGCTTATTCCTGATGCAATTAAAAGAAGCATTTATATAAAAGAATGCTCAAATATTTTAAATATTAAGGAAGATGCTTTATATACCGAAGCAAATAAACTGATTTTAAGAAATAGAGAAGAACAAAGGAAAACCGAATTTACTAATGTAAAAAGTCAGACTTTTGAAGCCAGAAACAATGCTTTACCCGGTTTTATCGAAAATGTTTATTCAGAAGTTAACGAAAAAGAATTAATTTCAATATTATTGCATTATGCTGATAAAGAGCTTTTTACAGAAGAAAATGGTGACGTTTTTGAGAAAAAGACAACTACTGTTGCCGAATATATTATTAAAGAAATTTTAAACGACGAGCTTGAATTTAAAAACTTAGTTTATAAAGAAATTTTTGAAGATTATAAAAAACATTTTGAAGAAGGAAATATTATCGACAATAAGTTTTTTATTAATCATATAGATGAAAAAATAAGAGTTTTAGCTGCAAATCTGCTAAGCCAAACGTATAAGGAAAGTGCAATTTGGACTGCCGGCGGAAAAAAATATGACAGTCCGGAAGCAACTCTTAAAAAAGACGTTCCTAAAGCTGTAAATACATATAAATTAAAAATAATCCAATTAGCAATAAAAGATTATGAGTTAAGTCTCAAAAAAATTGAAAAAGAAGATATTGATGAAGTAAAAAATCTGCTTGAACAATTAATGAGATTGCACCAAACAAAATCTAAATTGGCCGATGAAATAGGGAAAAGGACGATTTTGTAAAAAAAGCCAATCAGTAAAAACATCAATTTGTAACTTATTTATCTGTTTTATCTTAAATTTGCATATGCCTTTTCCATATAGTTATAAAAGTAGTTTTGAAATTGAAAATACCGAATCTTACGATTTAGATTTTGTTATTTCTGATTCAGTTAATCATCTGAAGAACAAAGATATATCAGCAATTGAGTTTCAAAACAGCAATATTTCTTTTATTTCGAATAATGCTTTATTTAAATTTAATTATCATGTAAATTTTGTTTTCGATAAAAAAGAAAACATAATTATTGAGTATGAAATTAAATTAGAACAATTAATAATTTCAACTATAATTATAATTTTAATTATTGCATTTTTTTCAAGTCTGGCAATGTCTGGTTTTTTGTGGTTTTCTTTTATTGTTTCTGTAATTTTTTATGCTGCAAATCTTATTTTTATCGACTCGTATATTCATAAAATAATAAAATCGCTCCCAATTTATAAAAATGCGAATCCATTTGTTGATGAAAAATTATCTGACGAACAATTGGATTGGATAAAAGACGAAAACAAATGTTCCGGATGTGGCGAAATTGTTACTAAATACGATAACATTTGTCCTGAATGCGGATTAAAAATCAGTAATGAAAAATTTGCAATTCCGCTTGATGTTACAAAATATCAGAATAAGCGTTTTAAATATCATTACAAAGACAAAAAAAACGATACATGATTAGAAAAATATCGGCACATTACGTATTTCCTGTTAGTTCATCGCCAATAAAAAACGGAATAATCGTTATTGATGAAAATGGTAAAATTTTAGACATAGAAAATCCAAAAAATAATTTTGTAGAAAGCTCAGGATTAGAGTTTTACAATGGAATTTTAGTTCCGGGATTTGTTAATACACATTGTCATATTGAGCTTTCACATTTGAAAGGAAAAATTAAAGAAAAAACCGGTTTACCCGATTTTGCTTCTCAAATCAGTAATATCAGAATTACTGATGAAGAAATAATAAAAGAAGCAATTAAACTTGCAGATAAAGTAATGGAATTATCTGGTATTGTGGCTGTTGGCGATATTTCAAATACAAATTTCAGTTTCGAAACAAAGCAAAAAAGTAAAATAAAATATCATACTTTTTTAGAAGTTTTTTCAATGGATGAAAATAAAGCAGAGTTTGTTTTTGAAAAAGCTCTTAAATTGAAATTTGAATTAGAGAATTTAAATTTGAGTTCATCAATTGTTCCACATGCGCCATATTCAGTTTCCGACAAATTATTTGAGTTAATAAAAAACGAAAGTGTTGATTCAGGCAAAACTATAACAATTCATAATCAGGAAACTGTATTTGAAAATCAACTTTTTATTAATAAAACAGGCGAATTATATGATAAACTGAATTCTATTGGTGTAAATTACGATAATTTTAAAATTTCAGGAAAAAATTCATTAGAAACAATTTCATCAAAATTATCT
>JAFGWC010000097.1 GCA_016937695.1 Bacteroidales bacterium | reverse complement strand
TGAAGGTACAGAAAGGAAAATCGTTTACCCTGATGACTTGCTTAATTATTATAAAGATTGGGATGAAAGTATTGCAAAAAGCTTTGAAAAAATAATTAAAGTGAAGCAAGAATTGAGAAAATTTTTATCTAATGAACTTTGGCAAAAATTAACTGATATTAAAAATGGGAAAAAAGATATAGATTCCATTAAAACATGTTATTATAGAATTTAAAATTATTGATTAAAGAAAAAAAAGTAAAATGAAATCGAATAAAATAAGAATAATTAAAGATTTTGATAAGTTAGATAGTGAAATTCAAGAGCAAATAAAGCTTTTTTATCCTGAAGGATTTAGCGAGCATCTTATCCAGTTTACAAATAAAAATGGAGAATTTGTTAGTGCTTTGCCATTTGAAACTGAAGATAAAATTTATATGGTTCGTATGTCTGTGAAAAAAGCAATGCAAATAATTGACGATGATGTTGATTATGACGACGATGGAGTTTTAAAAGATGATACACGTGAAAAATATGAAGATAAATATCCTGATTTAGATAGTATTCAGGCAAATTATGATGGAGAAGATGAAGATGATTAGTATTGAAATTATTTTCTTGTCAGATAAAATTTTTCAATAAGAGTGTTAAATTTGAAAAGCTCATCAGAACTTATATTTTTCATTTCCTTAATATGAGCTATAGAGCTGATAATCTTTTCAATACATTCTTTTTGAGTTGCTGTTTTTTCAGCAATTTTCTCGGAATTTATTTTATTCGGATCTTCAATATTTAAATGATAATTATCTCTCAAAAAGTTAATCCAATAATTGAACTTTTTTAAAGCAATATCTTTATGATTTTTGTTTTTTAAATATAAATTAGCGAGTGTTTTAGAAAAAATCAAAGATGTGTTTCGTAAAGGTTTTATAATCGGAATTACCCTTTGATTTCTTTTTGAGCTGAAAATTATAAATATAAAAACAATAATTAGCATTAAATACCACGCTAATTTCAATGATTTTTGGTTTAAAATATATTTTAAAGGAGTTGTGTTGTTGTTTATCCTTGGTTTAAAATATTCATCCCAAATTATTTTGTCGTTTTTTAAATAGCTAAAAGCCGTAAATACGTAATCTGTATTATTATTCAGCAAAACATTGAAGTTAGTAAATGCAAAAGGCTGATTATGAATGTAAAACGTTCCTTTTCCATAATTTATACTTATAAAATTCGCATTGTTTTTATCAAACTCGATAATAATAGTTGTTTTATTAGTATCTATAGAATTGAAGTAAAACTCGAATAAAGGTTTTTGAAAGCTGAACACTTTGTTATTTTTGAGTTTTTTATTTACAAAATTGTGATTTATTTTTTCTTTCGAACTATAGTTCTCATAATAAATTTCACTCGAAAAATTCAACGTGTCGCATAATTTTTTTCCAAAAGAATTTGCTGAAATAAATATTTTGTTTCCATCATTTACAAAATTTAATAAATAACTTAATGTTAAACTATCTGGTTTAAATTCCTCATTAATAATTATATATGTACTATTTTTGAGTTCAGATATATTAAAAAATTGATAAATACTTTTATTATTTTCAAAAATATCACTCTTATCAAAAATATCAGACAATAAATTTTTTAAAATAAAAGTTCCGTAAGGCGTTTTACTTTTAGCTTCAAAATTTGGCGTCCAATCTGGTTCTTTTGGCGCATAAATTTCAAAAATAACCAGAGAAATAAAAAGCAAAACTAATATTACAAAATGTTTATTTATTCTATTGATTTTCAATCTTTTAATATTGAGTTTACAACTAATTTTTTATTTTATCGTAAATTGATGCAAATTTGTTTTGCCATTGCAAAAATCTAGATTTCTCTATCTGAAAATCTCCATACCAACTGTATTCGAAAATGTTTGAAAGATTTTTAAATTCATCAAAATTTTCATTTTTATTCATTTCTTCTAAATACTGTAAATTGGTTTTGTTAATTTGCCAGTTTATAATTTTTTTATTATTTAAAAGGTTTAAAAGCTTAAGATATTGAAATCTTACTGCTAATCTATAGTTTTTATTATCAGCAGCTTCTTTTATCTCAAGTTCAAAATCAATTGAGCTAATATCCTGGAGCTTAAAATTTAATCCTTTTTTGTCTTTTATAATTCTGTCTTGCACAAATAAACCTGTAAATTTATATCCCAATAATTTAAAAATTGCAAAAACAACTAAAATCGCTATTATTATGTATCTGATGTATGGCGCAGCACCTTTATTACTAAATATTTTTTCAATTAATCTGAAAAGAAAAAAAATAATTTTATCCCATAAATTTATTCCTTTATCAACTTTTGAATATTTAAAATCATTATTGTTTTTAAATTGTTCTATTTTTTTGAATGGAACCTTATTTACAATAATTTCAGAATTGTCTTTTTTAAGTGCTTTTTGAGCAAAAATATTACTCTGATAACTTATAAAAATTACATTTATTAGTATTAAAATTAATAATTTTCTCAATTAAATAAGATTAGAGTTATTTATTGTTATCAGCAATTTCTTTTTTAACTTTTTTATCAAATGATTCTTTAAAACTATTTAATTTATTATCATCTTCAACTAAAATGTTTAAATTAATATCTGAATTTTGCTGATATTTTTCAATAATTTGTAATGAATGAACTATTTTAAGTGCAGAAATTAAATTGTTGTTTAATTTTATCTTATAAGTTATAAAAGAATCTAAATCGTTTATTTCTTTCGATTTATTTAGATATTTTTTCTTGCTTATATTCAAAGTTTTTATGATTTGTTTAGATAAAATACTGTCGGATATTGTGTTAGCCATATCTATTGCCGATTGATAATAATTGTCGTTATTTAAAATAAATTCTTTAAACGGCTTTTTATCATCTCTTATTTTTTTATTTAAATCGTAATAATTATTTAATTCAGCCTTTAAATCTTTATTGGTTTCCAAATACGAATCAAATAATTTATCTACTGCATTTTTGTTGTATCTGCTTTTATAAGAAGTGTTTATAAGCTTTTCATCAAAAACATCCTGATTATTGTTTTCAATAACTTTTTCTTTATTTTCATTACAAGAAAATAGAATAACGCCTAGAAAAAATATTGTAAGTAATTTCCTCATTTTTTACAGTTTAAATTATTATTCATTATTTTCATTTATTTCATCAATTTTACTAATTAAAGTTGGGTTTTCTTTTATTTCAACTTGACTGTAAAAATGAAACCCAAGAGTTACGTAAGGTAAAGAATATAGTAAAGTTGAGAAAAAAGTGCCGATAACTGTAAAAACAGTAAATAATATAGAAACGCTGCCTTGAGCCGTGCCATTTATTGCATTTAATGTGTAAAACATAGTCATTATTGTTTGTGGTAATAAGAAAATAGCGCCCGAAAAAACTGCAATAAGATAAATAACAATAAGAACACCAAAAGTAAACCACCAATAATCTTTTATCAAATACATACTTCTGGTCATTGCTTCATTAAATGTTTTATCTTCTAAAATCATAATGCCCATAACCAACGAAAGAGATATTGCTAAATAAATTCCTGGCACAATAAAAAGTATAGAACCTATTGCAATCATAAAAGACATAACAATTAAGCTAAAAAAAACAGGAACAAAGTTTTTAAAAGTAAGATGTTTAATTTCTTCTTCTGCAAAATTACCTTTGCCTTTTGTTACGTAAAGCTTTATATAACTGTAAATTGTTAAAATTAAAACCGTATTGCTTATAATACTTGAGATTATAAATAAAAAATACAAACCGGAAAACATTTTGGAATACACATCAAAAATGTTTGAGCTTGCAAAATCTTTGGGGCTTGAATAAATGCTTGATTGATACATTGCAGCTATAAAAGCAGTAATTAAAATAAATGGTCCGGCATAAGTAAGCAAAGCTTTTCCAAGTGGTTTAAACTCTTGTTTAATAAAATCAAATGTGTTTGATATTAAACCATTAAAATCTCTCTCTCTTTTAAAATTAATGTATTGGTTTTCCATTTTTTTTATTTTAGATGCTCAAATATAATAATTATGTAAATAAAATCTTACAATGTATTTATAGATTTTTTATTCAGTTAAAACAGTATAAGTATTTATCATGGTTTCTTTTCGTGAGTCCGGAAAAATAATAAAAGCTAATTTTCTTAAAATCAAATACATAAGAAGTTTTATTTTGAAAATTAGGCCTGATTTTTTATTATTTGCTTTCCACGAATATTCAATAATTTCTTTGGAGTAAAAAGACATTTTATCTTTAATTATTTTAAAGCTTTCGGTATTCAGCAAAAACCTTAAAAGCGTTGGTGTGTATACATTTATATGTCCGTAAGAAATCAATTGTTTGAATTTTTTATCAACTCCGTACGAATAATCTCTTGGCACTTCAATTAATTGTTTTTTAGATATTCTTTTTAGTTCGCGCAGTAATAATCTTGGATATTCAACATGCTCTAATACATGCGATAAAATTGCTAAATCAAAGAATTTATCCGGATATGGAATTTTATAACCATCAAATTTAGTTATTTCAATTACTGATTCTATTTTTTTCTTTTTTAATAGCTCAATTGCACTTTCAGAAATTTCCACGGCATAATATTCTTTTGCGAATTTTTTTTCGCTTAACATTGATAAAATACTTCCATCGCCGGCACCAATTTCAATAATCTTATTATTCTCATATCCGGCAAGTTCAATTATGTTTTTTACTTTATCAATAGCACCTAAAGTTCTCCATTCGCTAATATCATTTTCATAATATTGGTCGTAAGTTTTTTGTAAATTATCATCTAATTTCATCAGAATATAATTTATTTGTTTTTATTTAGACTGATGGAACACCTTAATAATTTATCCTTCAAATGTTAAAATATTCATCCGTGTTTGTGCTAGTGCACTATTATGGGTGTTTCATAAGATTACAAATATAATCAAAAAAAAAGGTCTTATAGTTTTTCCATAAGACCTTTTAAATATTTTAGAGAAAAATTAAATTTTTCTTTTTATTTCCACTTGTTCATAAGCTTCAACAATATCACCAACTTTAATATCATTATATTTATCAATATTCAATCCGCATTCAAATCCTTTTGCTACATCTTTTGCATCGTCTTTAAAACGTTTAAGCGAGCCTAAAGTTCCTGTATAAACAACAATACCATCTCTAATAACTCTAATATTTGAATTTCTGCTTATTTTCCCTTCTTTAACCATACAACCCGCAATAGTACCAACTTTAGTTATTTTATAAGTTTCTCTAACTTCAACCAATGCTGTAATCTCTTCTTTTATTTCAGGAGCTAACATACCTAAAATGGCATCTTTTATTTCGTTTATAGCATCGTAAATAATTGAATATAAGCGAATTTCAATTTGATCTTTTTCAGCTAGTTTTCTTGCAGAAAGAGATGGTCTTACTTGGAAACCTATAATAATTGCATCAGAGGCGTTAGCTAGCATAACATCTGTTTCGGCAATTTGTCCAACTGCTTTATGAATTATGTTAACTTGTATTTCGTCTGAAGATAATTTCAATAATGAATCAGATAATGCTTCAACAGAACCGTCAACATCACCTTTTACAATAATATTTAATTCTTGGAAATTACCAATTGCAAGTCTTCTTCCTATCTCATCAAGTGTAATGTGTCTATTTGTTCTAAGGTCTTGTTCTCTTTGTAGTTGTTCTCTTTTAACCGCTATTTCTCTGGCTTCTCTGTCAGTATCCATAACATTAAAATTATCTCCGGCTTTAGGTGCGCCATTTAAACCGAGAATAACAGCAGGTTCGGCAGGTCCAACTTTTTCAATTCTTACATTTCTTTCATTATAAATGGCTTTAACTTTACCAAAGCTAGATCCGGCAAGAATAACATCTCCAACTTTCAATGTTCCATTGCTTATTAAAACAGTTGAAACATATCCTCTGCCTTTGTCTAAAGAAGATTCTATAACTGCCCCAATTGCTTTTTTATTTGGATTTGCTTTTAATTCAAGCATTTCTGCTGCAAGAAAAACTTCTTCCATTAATGTATCAATATTTTTTCCTGTTTTTGCCGATATATCTTTAGATTGATATTTACCACCCCATTCTTCAACTAGAAAGTTCATGCCTGCAAGTTCTTCTTTAACTCTTTCGGGGTTTGCATTTGGTTTATCAATTTTGTTGATAGCAAAAATAATTGGAACGCTAGCTGCCTGTGCATGGTTAATTGCTTCAATTGTTTGAGGCATTATTTTATCATCAGCTGCTATTACAATAATTACAATATCTGTAACCTGAGCACCTCTAGCACGCATTGCTGTAAACGCTTCGTGTCCTGGTGTATCAAGGAAAGTTACGCTTCTACCATCTTTTAGTGTAACATTATATGCCCCAATATGTTGAGTAATTCCACCAGCTTCTCCAGCAATAATATTTGTACTTCTAATATAATCAAGCAAAGAAGTTTTACCATGGTCAACATGTCCCATTACAGTAATAATAGGTGGCCTTGCAATTAAGTCTTCCTCTGCATCTGCTTCTTCTTCAATTGCTTCTTGAAGTTCAACACTAACAAATTCAACATCAAAGCCAAATTCATCTGAAACTAAGCTTATTGTTTCGGCATTTAATCTTTGGTTAATAGAAACAAACATGCCTAAACTCATGCATGCAGCAATGATTTTAGTAACTGGAACATCAATCATTCCTGCTAATTCGTTTGCAGTAACAAATTCAGTTACTTTTAAAATTTTCTTTTCTTTTTCTTGTTCGTCAAATATAGCTTGTTGCTTAGTTCTAACATCATCTCTTTTTTCTCTACGGTGTTTTACGCCTTTGCTTTTTCCTTTTGATGTGAGTCTGGCTAAAGTATCTTTAATTTGTTTTTGAACTTCTTTATCGTCAACTTCTTTTTTTATAGGTCTTCTGATACTTTTATTTTTATCTTTAACCTTATCTTTAGGAAGTACTTGTTTTACAGGTGGTCTGTTATTGTCTACAGTAACAGGTTTGTTAATGCGTTTTCTTTTGCGTTTTTTTGTGATATTCGCTTTTTCTTTGTTCTGTGGAATAATTTTTTTCTTCTCACTTTTTTGTGGTAAATCAATTCTTCCTATAACAGTTGGTCCGCTTAGTTTTTTAATTTCAGTTTCTATAAAATCTAAATCAACAGTTACTTTTCTTGGTGTGATGATTTCTATTTCATCTTGATCTATCGATTCTTTAGATTCAGTTTTTTCATGCCTTTTCGGGAAATGTTTTTTAGATTTTTCTCTTATTTTTTTCTCTTCTAGTTTTTCTTCTTTTGTTTTTCTTTTAGGCCTTGTTTTTTGATTTATTGAATCTAAATCTATTCTGCCAATAACTTTTAAATCGTTGTCTTCTTTCAAAACTTCCTGTTTTTCATCAATATCTTCAGTTTTTGATATCTCTTCTTTGGTTTTTGAAGTTTTTTCCTCTATTTTAATTATTTCTTCTGTTTCTATAATTTCTATCTTTTTTTCTGATTTTTCTTCTTCAACTTTAATTATTTCAGGCTTTTTTTCTTCTTTTTTTTCTTTTTTCTCTAAATCTATTTTTCCAACAATTTTTATATTTGATTCGGTCTTTTTTAGTTTAATATCAACGTCATCTTTTGTCTTTTCTTTTTTAGATTTTTTCTCCTCGTCAAGATTGTTATCAGTAATTATGATAATTTTATCATTGTCTTTTTCATCATTAAGTTCTTCTTCAACAAAATCTTCCTCATCAATAGATATTGCCTCTTTTTTACCTTTTAATGTTCTAAGTGTAAGTTCTTCTTTCTCTTTTTTCACAGCAATATCTTTACTATACTCCGAAAGAAGTATAGCATAACATACTGGAGAAAGTTTTGCATTAGGATTTTCATCAACCTGATATCCCTTTTTGTTAAGAAATTCTACAATTGTTGAAATTCCAACATTAAATTCCCTCGCTACTTTACTTAATCTTGTCGCTTTTTCTATAGCCATATTTAAAGCATAATATTAAAAGAGAAAAATCTCTTTTCAAAAAAAATAATTAAAATTATATCTAAAATAGATATAAATTGTACGCAATGCCACTATTGTTCAAATTCAGCTTTAAAAATATTTTTTAAATCTATAATTGTTTCTTCTTCTAAATCAGTTCTTTTTACAAGTTCTTCAATAGAAAGAGCCATTACACTTTTAGCTGTATCACAGCCAATTGCTTTTAACTCATCAATAATCCATTGTTCTATTTCGTCAGAGAATTCTTCAATTGTAACGTCTTCATCGTCTTCTTCAACTTCTCTGTAAACTTCAATTTCATAGTCGGTTAACATGCCTGCTAATTTTATATTTAGTCCACCTTTACCAATTGCTTTCGAAACTTCTTCAGGATCTAAAAACACTTCAGCTCTTTTATTTGCTTCGTCAAGTTTTGTCGAATTAATTTTAGCAGGACTTAAAGCTCTTGCAATATAAAGTTGTGTATTATTTGTGAAATTAATAACATCAATATTTTCATTTTTAAGTTCTCGAACAATTCCGTGAATTCTTGATCCTTTCATGCCAACACATGCGCCAACAGGATCAATTCTTTCGTCATAAGATTCTACTGCTACTTTTGCACGCTCTCCTGCAATTCTGACAATTTTCTTAATAGTGATTAATCCATCGTATATTTCGGGAACTTCTAGTTCAAAAAGTCTTTCTAAAAATGCAGGAGATGTTCTAGAGATAATTATTAAAGGGGTGTTATTTTTCATTTCAACTCTTGTAATAACAGCTCTAACATTGTCTCCTTTTCTATAATAGTCGCCAATAATCTGCTCTTGCTTAGGTAAAATTAACTCGTTACCTTCATCGTCTAAAATAAGTATTTCTTTTTTCCAGACTTGGTATACTTCACCTGTAATTATTTCGCCAACTTTGTCTTTATATTTTAAAAACACATTGTCTTTTTCAAGTTCCAGTATTCTTGATGTTAGATTTTGTCTCAATGAAACAATAGATCTTCGTCCAAAATCAGCTAATTTAACTTCGTCTGTAACTTCTTCGCCAACTTCGTAGTCGTTGTCAATTTTAAGTGCGTCAGAAAGTCTTATTTGAAGATTTGTGTCAGTTATTTGGTCGTCTTCAACAACTTCTCTATTTCTCCAAATTTCAAAATCGCCTTTGTCAATATTAATTATAATATCAAAATTATCAGTAGTTCCGTATTTTTTTAACAGCATACTTCTAAAAACATCTTCAAGAACACTCATCATAGTTGCTCTATCAATGTTTTTTAACTCTTTAAATTCCGAGAATGTTTCTATTAGATTTAAATTTTCCATTTTTTCTTTCTTTTATAACAAAACTTAAAAAGCAGAAACTAAAATTATTTCATTAATTTCTTGAATTGTTATTTTCACAGCTTCTTCAATAATAGATTTTTTTTTCTTTCCTTTTATGTTAATTTTCTTAATTTGTTTTAATTCAATGCTTTCAACAGACTTTTCATCATCCGAAAATTCAATATTGCTAAGTATTCCTTTTTCAACTATTCCATCTTTTTTCTTTACATTCACCTCTTTATTCATATTTTTTTTAAACTGAAGTGGTAAAATCAATGGAGAAAATAAGCCATATGAAGATACTTCTAATTCAAAATCTTCTATTTCTCTATCTAAATTGTGTTCAATTGCTCTGCTAATTTCTACACAATCTTTAATTGTTACTCCTTTTTCAGAATCAAGCAAAACTTTAATTTTATTTTGTGTATTCGTTTGAATATCAACAATAAAAATGCTAAGTTCCTCAAGTTTTTCTGATGCTAATTTTATTATTTTTTCTTCGCTAATCATTAGTAAATCAATAAAATAGGGGACTTTTGTCCCCTAATATTCTTATCCTTCACAGCGCAAAAGTACAGAATAATAATCAATAGACAAAATATTATATCTAAAAAATGCATAAACATTAATATTTAGAGAAATTTTATTGTAATTTCGTTAAATAATATTATGTTTGACAAAATCAAAGTGGAAATTTTAATAAAATATTATCTGTTTAAGTGATTAAATATCTTCAAAACAAAAAGAAAATAATTAATGATCCTATATATGGTTTCATTCAAATTCCTACTGAATTTATTTATGAGCTTATTCAACATTCTTATTTTCAGAGACTTAGGCGAATAACTCAGCTCGGATTAACTTCATATGTTTATCCTGGAGCAACGCATTCTCGTTTTCAACATGTAATTGGTGCAACTTATTTAATGGAGCAGGCTCTTCAAGTGTTAATTTCAAAAGGGCAAGAAATTACAGCGAAAGAATATGAAGGAGCTTTAATAGCTATTCTTTTACATGATATTGGGCATGGACCGTTTTCTCATACTTTAGAATATAGTTTTATTGAAAATTTTTCGCATGAGAAGCTATCTTTAATGTTTATGGAAAAATTAAATGAGCAATTTGAAGGTAGACTTTCAGTTAGTATTGACATTTTTACAGATAAATATCCTAAAAAATTTTTACATCAATTGGTTTCTAGTCAGTTAGATATGGACAGATTGGATTATCTTAGGCGAGATAGTTTTTTTACGGGAGTTTCAGAAGGTGTTGTTGGCTCTGACCGAATAATAAAGATGCTTGTTACTAGAGGCAATAATTTAATGATTGAAGAAAAAGGAATTTACTCGGTAGAAAAGTTTTTAATTGCAAGGAGATTAATGTACTGGCAGGTTTATCTTCATAAAACAGTTGTTGCTGCTGAACAAATGCTTATAAAACTTATTAAAAGAGCCAAATATATTTTTGAAAATGATAAGAATTTATTTTTATCGCCTAATTTGAAATTCTTTTTTGAAAATAAAATTGCAAATAATTCAAAAAAATCATTTTTAGACTTTTTCTCAGGTTTAGATGATAATGATATTATTATTTCAATTAAAGAATGGCAAAATCATTCTGATTTTATATTATCATTTTTAAGTAAAAGTATTATTAATAGAGATTTATTTAAAATTATTATCCAAAATAGCAATATTAAAGAAGAAGAAATTAATATTATTAAAGAAAAAACAATAAAGAGTTATCCAATTAGTAAAAAAGATATTGATTACCTTGTTTTTACAGATTCTGTGAAAAATAATGCCTATAGCGATAATGTTAAAGAAAAAATAAATATTTTGGGAAAAGATGAGAAGATTTCTGATATAGCAATTGCATCTGATGTTTCGAATGTTGCAGTGCTATCTCAAATGGTTGAAAAATTTTATATTTGTTTTCCTAAATTTAAGAATTAATTATTTTTTTTAAAATGCTCTTATCTGTAAATTGCAGATATACAGAAGTTTAGTCGATTCAATGCAAATAATTAGTATGCATAAGTAATAAAAAATAATATAAATAGCTAAATATTTTTAATTTTGCAAAAATTTTATTTAGAATGATTTTTACAGCAAAACAGATTGCAGATTTTTTGGGAGGTGAAGTAGTTGGAGATAACAACGCAGAAGTTCAAACAATTTCAAAAATAGAAGAAGGCAAAAAAGGAACTCTATCTTTTTTAGCTAATCCTAAATACGAGAACTATTTATATACAACACAATCAACAATTGTGTTGGTAAATAAATCATTAAATATACATAAGGAGCTTAAATGTACCCTAATTAAAGTTGATAATGCATATAAATCTTTTGCTTCCTTATTGGAATTATATCAACAATCAAAACCTCAAAAAGTTGGTGTTGATAAGATGTCAAGTATTGATGAATCAGTAGAATTAGGTGAAAATCTATATGTAGGAATTTATACTGTAATATGTAAAAATTCTAAAATTGGGAATAATACAAAAATTTATCCACAGGTCTATATTGGCGAAAATGTGGAAATTGGCGAAAATACATTAATTTATCCCGGTGTTAAAATTTATGAAGCTTGTAAAATAGGTAGTAATTGTATAATTCATGCAGGAAGTGTAATTGGAGCAGATGGTTTTGGCTTTGCACCCCAAGTTAATGACGAACATAAAAAAGTTCCGCAAATTGGGAATGTTGTTTTAGAAGATTTTGTTGAAATAGGTGCTAATACTACAATAGACAGAGCAACAATAGGGTCAACTATCATTCATAAAGGGGCCAAATTGGATAATTTGATTCAAATAGCACATAATGTTGAAGTTGGTGAAAGAACTTTTATTGCAGCTCAGACAGGTGTGTCGGGCTCTACAAAAATTGGAAAAGATTGTTTAGTCGGAGGACAAGTTGGATTCTCAGGACATATAACAATAGCAGATGAAGTTAAGATAGGAGCTCAATCAGGAATTCAATCAGGAGTCAAAAATATAGGAGAAATTATTCAAGGAACACCGGCAATAAGTTTGAGAGAATTTCAAAAATCAAGTATCCTTTTTAAAAAATTACCTGAACTAAGAAAAGAAATATTTCAATTGAAAAATGAAATTGAAAACCTAAAAAAAAATACTAAATAACAAAAACATAATAAAGTATTTCAAATGGCAGACAAACAAAAGACGATTGCAAAACCGGTAAGTTTAGAAGGAGTAAGTTTGCATACAGGCTTAAGTGTTAAAATAACATTTAAACCGGCACCAGAAAATCATGGCATAATATTTAAAAGAATAGATCTGGAGAATCAACCAAGTGTTAGAGCTTTAGTTGAGAATGTAGTTGATACTTCCAGAAGTACTGTAATTGAAGAAAACGGTGCAAGAGTTGGAACAATAGAGCACGTTCTTTCTGCAGCATATGGAATGGAAATAGATAATTTACTTATTGAAATTAATGCCCCTGAAACACCAATTTTAGATGGAAGTGCAAAATCATATATAGATTCATTTTTAAAAGCGGGAATTGTAGAGCAAAATGCTGATAAAGAGTATTTTGTGGTTACAAATAATATTAATTATGCTGATGAAGAAAATGGAATTGAATTAATGACTTTTCCAGATGATAATTTCAGTTTAAATGTAATGATTGATTATAACTCTTCAGTTTTAGGAAATCAATATGCTACATTAAACTCTTTGAGCGAATATAAAGATGAAATTGCTGAATGTAAAACATTTGTGTTTCTTAGAGAACTTGAATTCCTCTTAAAAAATAATTTAATAAAAGGTGGAAGCCTTGATAATGCAATAGTAATTATTGAAAAAGAAACTACTCAAGATGAACTTGACAGACTAGCGGACTTGTTTAATAAGCCAAGAGTGCCTGTTAAATCTCGCGGCGTATTAAATGATGAAGATTTAATTTTTCCTAATGAGCCGGCTAGACACAAATTACTTGATTTATTAGGTGACTTAGCACTTATTGGAATGCCAATAAAAGGAAAAATTTTAGCCACTCGCCCGGGGCATGCATCAAATGTTGAGTTTGCAAAAAAAATAAAGAGCACAATAAAAAAGATGAAATCTAAAAATTATGCTCCTGTTTATGATCATACAATTCCACCTTTTTATACAATAAATGATATAAAAAAAATATTACCTCACAGGCCACCTTTTTTATTAGTAGATAAAATCATAAAAATGGATAAGCTGGAAGTTGTTGGTTTAAAGAATGTTACTATTAATGAATCATTTTTTATAGGACATTTTCCAGAAGAACCTGTAATGCCAGGTGTTCTAATTATTGAAGCTATGGCTCAAACAGGTGGAATCTTAGTTTTAGGAACAGTGCCAGATCCGGAAAATTATTTAACTTATTTCATGAAAATTGATAAAGTTAAATTTAAAAGGAAAGTTGTACCAGGTGATACACTCATTTTTAAATTAGAATTAACATCGCCTATAAGAAGAGGAATTGCAAACATGAAAGGCCAAGCTTTTGTTGGTGAAAACATTGTTGCAGAAGGAGAATTTATGGCTCAGATTACTAAAGAAAAGTAAAAATCAAAACGAATGAATCAATCATTAACTTATATACATCCTGATGCAAAAATTGGAGAAAATGTTTCGATAGAACCATTTGTTACAATTCAGAAAAATGTTGAAATAGGTGAAGGGACATGGATTGGACCGTATGTAACAATTATGGAAGGTGCTCGAATAGGGAAAAATTGTAAAATTTTTGCTGGTGCTGTAATTTCTTCAATACCTCAGGATTTAAAATTTATTGGCGAAGACACTACTGTTGAAATAGGAGATAACACTACTATAAGAGAGTATGTAACTGTAAATAGAGGAACAAAAGCCAGAGGTAAAACAACTATCGGAAATAATTGTTTGTTAATGACCTATGCACACATTGCTCATGATTGTGAAATTGGAAACAATGTAATTATAGGAAATGCAGATCAAATTGCAGGTGAGGTAGTTATAGATGATTTTGCAATTTTAAGTGCTTCAGTTCTTGTTCATCAGTTTGTACATATTGGTGCACACGTTATGATTTCAGGTGGTTCTTTAGTTAGAAAAGATGTACCGCCGTATATTAAAGCTGCAAAAGAGCCTTTATCTTATGTTGGCATTAACTCAATAGGTTTAAGAAGAAGAAACTTTGAAAATTCTACAATAAATGAAATTCAAAATATTTACAGAATTTTATTTATGAAAGATCTAAATAACACCGCAGCTTTATTACATATCAGTAATGAAGTCTCTCAATCTGAAGAACGAGACTTGATAATAAACTTCATTAAAAATTCGTCAAGAGGAATTATGAAAGGATTTACTAAGTAATTTTTTATATTTTTAAAAATAAAAAAATGTCGAAAATTTTAAATTTTCGACATTTTTTATCATATAATTCGAGAAATATTATTTTAATATTCCTTTAGAAATAACTAATCTTTGAATTTGGTTAGTTCCTTCATAAATTTGAGCAAGTTTAACATCTCTCATTATTTTTTCAACCCCAAAATCTGTAGAATAACCATCGCCTCCCATAATTTGTACAGCATCAGTTGCAACTTCCATTGCTATATCAGATGCATACATTTTTGCCATAGCTGATAAAGTGCCTGGAGTTTTTAAGCCAGCTTCATAATACCAAGCCGCTTTCCATGTAATTAGTCTTGCTAATTCTACTTTGGTTGCCATTTCTGCTAGCATAAAGCCAATAGCTTGATTTGCTGAAATTGGTTTGCCAAATTGAACTCTGTTTTTAGCCCAATCTCTTGAAGTTTCGAAAGCAGTTCTTGCTGCACCTACACTTAAAGCAGCAACACCAGTTCTTGTTCTGTCAAAAGTTTTCATTGCTAATGGAAAGCCATGACCTTCACCACCTAATAAATTTTCTGCAGGAACTTCAACATTTGTATAAATAATTTCGTTTTGAACAGAAGCTCTTTGACCCATTTTTTGGAGATGAGGTTTTATTTCTATTCCTGGTAAATCAGTAGGAACAACTAATGCTGATAAACTTCTTGCTCCTCTTTCAGGATCAGTTAATGCAAAAACAGTATGAAAAGAAGCAACTTCGCCATTAGTTATAAACCTTTTGTGTCCATTTAAAATATATTTATCACCATTTTTTATTGCTGTTGATTTTATATTTGCAACATCTGAACCTGCATTCGGCTCTGTTAAACAATAAGCGGCAACTTCTTGATTTTCAACTATTTGCCCGTAAAATCTTTTTTGTTGCTCTTCATTAGCAGCTAAAAGAAGAGGCGTAAGTGCTAACATATTTGCATCAATACTAATTCCAATGCCCATACATGCAGCGCCAAGTTCTTCTGAAGCTAGTGCATTTTGCAAAATACTATACCCTTTTCCGCCAAATTTTTCAGGCAAAGCAGAATTCATAAGCCCTGCTTTATATGCTTCTTTTACTATAGGCCATGGGAAATCAGTAGATTTATCATATTTTTGAGCATTAGGAGTAATATGTTCCTGAGCAAAACTTCTATACTTTTCGATAAGTTCTAAATCTTTCTTTTCTAATGAAAAATCAATCATGATATAATTTTTTATTTGTTATAATTATTTTTATTGAAAATGTGTGCCAATATACAAAAAAATATTTGACTTGCATAATGTTTATGGCTAAGTTTAACGATAATTTTGCATCCAGAAAAAGCAAATATTTGTTTTATGAAAAGTCTAAATATTTACAAATTTGTTCTTTTGTATCTTCTTTATTTGTATTTGCTGGAATTTGCATTAATACTATTAATAAAATACGAATTAACATATGTTAATTAATGCACATTTACAAATAATATAATTCTTTTCAATTTGTTTTATTATCATTAAATAGTAAATTTGGAACAAAGATATTTTTGTTCGAATAAGTAATTTGATTTCAAAATTAAAACTATGCAAGAAAAATACGATTATGTAATTATCGGTTCAGGATTTGGAGGTTCAGTATCAGCTTTGCGTTTAGCCGAAAAAGGATATAAAGTTCTGGTTATTGAAAAAGGGAAATGGTTTACAAAAGATGATTTTCCTAAAACAAATTGGAATTTTAAAAAATGGCTTTGGTTACCATCTTTAAATTTTTTTGGAATACAAAAAGTTACTTTTTTTCGTCATGTTTCAGTTTTAAGTGGTGTAGGAGTTGGAGGCGGTTCGCTTGTTTATGCTAACACTTTACCAAAACCAAAAATACCATTTTTTAATCATGGTTCGTGGACAGGCTTGGCAGATTGGGAAAGAGAATTAAATCCTCACTACGAAACTGCTTGGAAGATGCTTGGTGCAGAAGTTAATCCTTATTTTGGGCAAAGTGATTTGGCTTTTAAACAGTTGGCAAAAGAAATTGGCAAAGAAGATGGTTTTGATACTGTAAAAGTTGCAATTCACTTTGGTGAAAAAGAAAAAACCGTAGCCGATCCTTATTTTAATGGAAAAGGTCCTGATAGAACGGGTTGTATTCTCTGTGGATCTTGTATGACCGGTTGCAGGCATAATGCGAAAAATACACTTGATAAAAATTATTTGTATTTGGCTCAAAAGCTTGGTGCTGAGGTTATTGCAGAGCACGAAGTAACTGAAGTTATTCCTTTAAACGGGAAAGATGGAGCTGATGGTTACGAAATAGTTGCACAAACATCAACTAAAACATTCAAAAATAAAAAAAGAATTACATCAAAAGGCGTTATATTTTCAGGAGGAGTTTTAGGAACAATTCCTTTATTATTAAAACAGAAAAAAACAAATTTGCCAAATTTAAGCAACAGATTAGGTGAAATGGTTCGTACTAATAACGAAGCTTTAATTTTAACAGTAACTGCCGATAAAAATAAAGATATGTCTGATGGTATTGCTATTGGATCGATTTTAGAAACTGATGAAAATACTCACATAGAACCTGTTCGTTATGGAAATGGTTCTGGAGCATGGCGACTTTTAATAATGCCAATGGTTAGTGAAAAAAACTTTTTTTTACGAATATTAAAGCTGTTTTTAATTCCATTTTCAGCACCATTAATGTGGTTGAACGTATTTTTTGCTAAAGATTTTGCAAAACAAACCACAGTAATATTGTTTATGCAGCATTTAGACAGTACTTTGAAATTTAGAAAAGGTTTAATTGGAATGAAATCAAAAATTGAAACAGGGAAAAATCCAACTGCTTTTATTCCTGAAGCTCATGAAATAGCTCATAAATATGCCAAAATCATTAATGGAAAACCAACTGTAATGTTTACTGAAACAGTTACGGGAATTCCTTCTACAGCTCATATTTTAGGTGGCGCTGTAATAGGAAAAGATATAGAAAGTGGTGTAATTGATAAAAATAATAGGGTTTTTGGATATGAAAACATGCTTGTTTGCGATGGTTCTGCTATTTCTGCAAATCCGGGAGTAAATCCGGCACTTACAATCACAGCAATGTCTGAAAGAGCAATGAGCTTAATTGAAAAAAAAAATAATTTTGATTTAAAATAGAAAAACATTTATGAATTAAAAGATGATCGCATTTTTTTCTTATATTTTAATCTAAGCTTTTTAAAATAATCAAATGGAAAAATTAATCGGGACGAGCAATAATTTATTAGAAATAAATTTAAGCACAAATTCTATTACTAAAAGCAAAATTAATCCTAAAGACAGAGAAATGTATTTGGGTGGTAAAGGACTGGGTTTGAAGTTATTATACAATAGAATGAACCCAGGTGTTAATCCGCTTGGTGCTGATAATATGGTTGCTTTTATGATGGGCGCTTTTTTAGGAACAGGTGCTGCATGTACTGCAAGATGGGATGCTGTAACAAAATCTCCATTAACAAATATTATGTTAAGTTCTTCATGCGGCGGACCATTTGGTTTAGCTTTTAAAACAGCAGGTTATGATGGATTATTATTATCAGGAAAATCTGAAAAGCCTGTTTATATTAAAATTGATGAAAACGGAGCTTCGATTGAAGATGCAAGCGAATTATGGGGAAAAGATACTGATGAAACTCAAGAATGGTTCAATTTAGATAAGAAAGACGGAGTAATGGTTATTGGTGTTGCTGGTGAAAATTTAGTGAAATTTGCTAATGTTAAATCCGGACATAGATTTTTGGGACGAGGTGGAATTGGTGCTGTGCTTGGGTCTAAAAATGTAAAAGCAATTGTTGCTTATGGAGGAAAATACAAAATTACACCAGTTGATGAAGATAATTTTATAAAATTAAAAAAGAAGGCCAATAAATTTATTAATAGAAACGAAACAACATCTAAACTTTACAGAAAATTCGGTACAGCTTCGCATGTTAGTTCATGTAACGAAAGTGGCATTTTACCTGTAAATAATTTTAGCGATGGATATTCTGAAAAAGCAAATTTAATATCAGGTGAAACTTATAGAGAAAAGCATGATGGAAAAAGTAGCTCCTGTAAATTATGTACAATACAATGTGGACACAAAGGTACTTTTGGTAAAAATAAAATATTGCAATTTCCTGAGTATGAAACAGTTGGCCTAATGGGTTCAAATCTTGGAAATTACGATACTTTTAAACTTGCCGAGTGGAACGACTTGTGCGGAAAATTAGGATTAGACACTATTTCTGTAGGCGGAACGCTTTCTTTTGTTATGGAAGCTACAGAAAAAGGTTTAATGCAAACAGATTTGAAATTTGGGACAAGCGAAGGAATTGAAAAAATGCTTTATGATATTTCTTTACGAAAAGGAATTGGCGATGATGTGGCAAATGGAAGTCGTTGGTTAGCAGATAAATATGGAGGAAAAGAATTTGCTATGAATGTTAAAGGTTTAGAGTTTGCAGCTTATGATCCGCGTGGTGCTTGGGGACAAGGTTTAAGTTATGCTGTTGCTAATAGAGGAGCTTGTCATCTTTCGGCTCCGGTTTTTGCGCTAGAAGGAATTTTACATCTTTTAAAACCAAATACAATTAGATATAAAGCCAAATTTGTGGATTATTTTGAAGATATGTTCGCAGCAATTAACTCATTACATACATGCCAATTTACATCTTATGCTTATATGTTAGAACCGTTTATTGCGAAAACAACACCAAATAAATTGTTAGCCTTTATGATGCAATATCTTGCAGGAGTAGCATTAGTATTAATGGATGTTTCTGTTTATAATAAACTTTACACTTCAATAACAGGAATTAAATTATCTCAAAATCAGATGTTTAAGACAGGCAGAAGAATACATCTTTTAGAAAGATATATGAACACTAGAGAGGGAATATCTAAAAAAGACGATACTTTGCCAAAGCGCTTTCTTGAAGAATCGAGAAAAAGTGATACAAAAAACAGAGTTGTTCCATTAGAAAAAATGCTTGAAAAGTATTATAAAATGAAAGGCTACGATACAAATGGAATTCCTTTGGCAAAAACACTTTCAAAGTTAGGAATTGAAGTTTAAAATTTTTTTTAATAATTTTGTTCTATTTTTGTAAGAATGGATATTGCAAAAATGTAAAAATGGACAAACGAACCGATTTAAAACAAAAAATAACAGATGCTGCCGGAATAATTTTTGACAAACTTGGTTTTAGAAAAGCAAGTATGGACGAAATTGCTATGGCAGTTAAAAAGAAAAAAAGCTCCATTTATTATTATTTTACAAGTAAAGAAGAAGTTTTTAGTGCAGTTGTATTGCAAGAAGCAAAAGTTTTTAGGACTACAATAATGCAGGCTGTTGAGAAAGAGACAAATCCTCAAGAAAAATTAAAGGCATTTGTTTTAACAAGAATGCAAATTATAGATAAACTTGGAAACTTTAATAAAGCATTGAAAGACAAGCGATTAATGCATCTTGAATTTGTTGAGAGATTGAAAAGACTTTACGATAAAGAAGAAGTTCGATTATTTAAAAATATTTTAACAGAAGGAGTAAATTCCGGGTTTTTTCAGATTTATGATATTGATCTTGCTGCCACAGCAATTATTACTTCTATGCGTGGTATGGAAAGTACTTTTTTAAACTCAAAGAATGATCCTGAACTTGATAAACGTATAGATGGTGTTATTTACACTATTTTATATGGCATTGTGAAAAGATGATTTAAATGTGAATACTCATTTTTAATTATAGTTTACATAATATCCGGATTTTTTCATAAACGAAATTCTATTTTTAAAATTTCAATTTTAAAATCAAATCTAAATAATTGTACTCCAATTATATATTACACAAATTCCAAAATAGAAATATAATGAAATTTAAATATCTATACATATTACTTTTGCCTTTATTATTGTTATTGTCATGTCAAAAATCTGATAAACAGATAGTTGGTGCTGATTTAATAACAGAAAAAGATAGCGTTTTAATTCATAATCTTTTAGATAGTTTATCGATGAATTATAAAGACAATAATGATAGTCTTTTAGATTTTTCTGATTTTATTGTCTCAAATTTTCCGAGATATAATGCTGAAATAAATATTAAAATTGCGTACATTCATTTTTCAAAGGCAAATTATTTTTTAAGCGAACATTATTTCAAACAAGCAGCTCAAAAATATTTAATCGACAGTTTATTTGAGAAATATGCCGAACAAATAACAAATATTGGAGTTGTTAAAGAAATGTCAGGTTCATATATTAATGCAACAAAATCATATTTTGAAGCGCTTGAAATTTTTGACAGTTTAAAGCTTGAACTAAAAAGTTCGATGATTTATAATAATTTAGGAATTGTATATCAGCAACTTAAAGAAAATGAGAAAGCACTAGAATATTACAAAAAATCGTTAAAAATTACAGAAAAACTAAAAAAATCAGATATTAGTGCAAAACGATATAATAATATTGCATCAGTTTATGAAGACCTTGAATATAAATTGGATTCTTCATTGTTTTATTATCAAAAAGCACATGAAATTTGGATTAAGGATACTAATAATAGCAATTTGCCAATTGTAGAAAATAATTTGGGATATATTTATTTGTTGAAAAATGAATTGAAAATTTCTGATTCTCTATTTAATAAAGCTTTGAAATTCTGTATCAAAAATAATCAGAAAAATAATATAAGTCAAATATTAAGAAATCAAGCCAAATTATTAATGGCGCAAAAAAAATATAATCAAACAATTAAAAAAGCAAATGAAGCAGTAAATTTAGCGCATAATAATTCAAATAAAGAAATTGAATTAGAGAGCTTATCTGTATTAATTGAGGCTTTTGAAAAGATAAAAGATTTTGAAAATGCGAATATAAAATTAAAAGAGTATTATAAGCTTCAGGAAGAAATAAGAGGAATAGAACAAAAAAATCAAATAAACAAATTAAATATTCAGTATCAAGTTCGCGAAAAGGAGCAATTAATTCAAATTTTGGAATTGGAAAATAATGTTCAAAATCGTAAATTATGGCAACAGTGGTTTTTGATTGCAGCACTTGTTTTTCTTTTAAGTGGCTTATTTTTAGTTTTACGGCTACAAAAGAAAAATAATCAATTAAAATTACTTCAAATGCAAAGAGATATTTCTGATTATATTGCTCAAATTGAAGAAATTACAGAACATAAAAGTAAAAAGGAACAATTTTTAGATGAAACAATACTTAATAAAATTAAGGAATTTAATTTAACAGAAAGAGAAGAAGAAGTTTTGTTGTATATGTCTAAAGGTTATAAGAATTCTGAAATTGCAGAAAAAATGTTTGTATCGATAAATACAATTAAAACTCACACTAAAAATATTTTTATAAAATTGGATGTTAGAAATAGGACAGAAGCAGCCCGAAAAGCTGAAATATTATAGGATTTTATTTGAAAATCACCCGAAAGGGTGAAAAATATCTGCTAGATTGAAACTAAATTTGCACAGATTTTATTAGTATTAAACTGTGTAAATTTTAAAAAAGATGAAGAAATTAAGTATTATTTTATTAGCAATTTCATTAGTTGCATATTCTTGTAATAAAGATAACAGTACAGCCGAAACAGAACTAGAAACAGAAGCAGTAAGTTTTGAAATGACTTATGATGGACAAACTTATACCGAAGCAGAAACAAACTCACTTGCTCTTGTAGGTGGTAATATTGCTGTAAAAGGATTAGCTGACAATGGTTTTTTATTAACAATTAGTGGTGTTGGCGAAGACGGAACTACTATGAATATTTGTACAGATTCTGAAGTTTGCGAACATTTATGTACCGCGATGCTTGATTTTGGAGCTGTCGTTGGAAAAGAAGGACTTGTTGCTACTTCAGGTACAGTTAAAAGAATCGGAAAGAAAATTGAAATTAATATTTCGGGCATAACTACATCGCTTGTAACAAAAACATTAACAGCGACAATTGTTGTAGGAACCGTATTATAGTTTATAAATTAAAAACTTAAAAGCAAAAGCAATATTTCTTTTTAAAGAGATATTGCTTTTTATATTTTAAGCTGTAAAGCGCTCATTTGTTTTCTTTAGTATCGAATTGATGTATATAGTTTATATATATATTATTTTTATTTAGATAGATAATTATTAATTTAGCAAATATAGTTTTTGTGAGAAGTTGTTTAATCTTTATTTTACTAAAAAGCCAAGCTAAATTCTTAATATCTAACTGAATATTTGTGTAATATAATAAAGTTGAATGAATTTGCCATGTGGCTTATAAACAATGCTTTAGGAAATAAAATTCTGATACTATAATAGTGGCTTAACACAATATGCCAAGCAAAATGTGTGTGTAATTTATACATTATAATACCATTACTCCAATGAGAACTATGAAACAGAACATTAAACTGAAACAGTGGAAATTTACAAGATACCTTCCATTTGTTAAATACAGTTCTTTAAAAAAATTTTTTAACTTATTTCATGCTATTATTTCATGGATTGTAGGTCAAAGGATTATTAATACGAAACCGGCTTTTTTAAGAGTGGAAATAAGTAGAAAGTGTAATGTAAATTGCCTGTATTGTTATGAAAAAAAAGAGGATTTATTTTATCCATATAGCTTATATGAAAAGTTAATAGACTAGCTTAAAAACTATTTATTTTTGGTTTCGTTATACGAAATAGGTGAACCTCTTGAAAATGAGAAGGTTATTGATTACATCAAATATACAAAAAGTAATAAAATAGGAACAATTATTTCAAGCAATCTATCAATTGAAAAAAGTGATGAATTTTGGGAAAAACTTGTCGAGTCAGGATTAGATAGAATTATTGTTTCTATTGATGGAATTACTCCAGAGATATATAATAAGTACAGAAGGAATGGTAATTTGAAACTCGTTTATGAAAATCTGAATAAAATTTTATATTATAAAAAAATATCTGACAGTAAACTATTAATTGAGTGGCAAATGATAGATTTTCCATGGAATAAATGTGAACAAGTAGAAGCAAAAGAATATGCTCTAAATATTGGCTGCAATGAATTTAGAATTATTGAAGAAGTTACAAAAGTAAGATTGAATTATAAAAATACACTTTTTGTTAGAAAACGGAATTGCATAATGCCATACTTTACCTTTAACGTAACTGCCTATAATACAGTAAGACCATGCACTAAAATATACAATGAACCCATGATTATAGGAGATTTAAATATTAATAGTTTTCAAGATATCTGGAATAGTGATGCCATTTGCGAAATTCGAGATAAAAAAAAGATAAAAAATAGAATTGGTTGTAAAACTTGCATTGAATAATACAAAACAATGCACACAACACTATATAGCAGTACAATTGCAAATGGCGGAAACATTAAAAAGTTATATTCAAAAAAATACTATAGAAATATAATCTTCCAAAATTTATAAAATCGCTTTCCAAAGAATTTCTACAGGATGCAGTGCTGTTTTGTTTGTTCCGTCTTTTATTTGATGACGACAACTTGTTCCAGGTGCAGCAATTAATGTTTCAGAACTTGCATTTCTAACTGCGGGAAAAAGAACCAATTCGCCAATTTTCATCGATAATTCGTAATGTTCTTTTTCGTATCCAAAAGAGCCTGCCATTCCGCAACATCCCGATGGAATTTCTTCTACTTGGTAGTTCTCGGGAAACGATAAAATATATTTACTGCTTTCAGTTGAGGCTATTGCTTTTTGTTGGCAATGTCCGTGTAATTTTATTTTTTTAGCTTCTTTTGTAAATAATTCTTTACTGATGTTTCCTGATTTCATTTCGCCTGCCAAAAATTCATCAATCATAAATGTATTTGCTGATATTTTTTTAGCTGATTTATAAGTATCGCTTTCTTTATCGAAAAAATCTAAATATTCGTCTCTAAAAGTTAATATTGTTGAAGGTTCAATTCCGATTAATGGATTTTTATCAGTAATTAAATCTTTAAATAAATTGATGTTTTGTTCGGCAATTACTTTTGCTTTTTTTATTAATCCTTTCGATAAAAATGTTCTTCCACTATCAAAATGTTTTGGTATAATTACTTGATAATTAAGCTTTTCTAATAAAAGAATTGTTTTTATTCCAATATCAGCATCATTAAAATTGGTAAATTCATCTGCAAATAAATATACTTTTTTTGCATTATTTTTTGTATTGATATTATGTTTTTTATAAAATTTAAGTAAAGTAGTTTCAGAAAGTAAAGGCATTTTTCTTTTAGCTTCAAAACCAATTAAATTCATAGAAATTGAAGAAAAAAACTTGTTTTTTAAGAAAAAATTACTGATTGATGGAAAAATTGATAATAATTTATTGATTTTTGAGATATTGGCAACCAAAAAACTTCTAATAGGTACATGATGAATATCGTAATAATGCTGAAGAAATTCTGCTTTAAGTTTTGTCATATCAACTCCGGAAGGACATTCCGATTTGCAAGCTTTACATGAAAGACACAAATCAAGGATTTCGTATAGTTCTTCGCTTGCAAATGGCTGTTTAACAGATTCATCGTTTAAAATTTCGCGCAATAAATTTGCTCTGGCTCTTGTAGTATTTTTTTCGTTTTTACTTGCTTGATACGACGGACACATTGTTCCGCCAATTATATGACTTTTTCGGCAATCGCCTGAGCCATTGCAGTTTTCGGCAGCTCTAACATAACCTAAAGTGCTTGAGAAATCAAAAATCGTGTCCACTTGTCTGGTTGGTTGATTTGGTTTAAATCTCAGCTGCTTATCCATCTGCGGACTATCAGTAATTTTTCCCTGATTAAAAATATTGAGCGGATCCCAACATTTTTTTACCTCTTTTAGTATATTATAATTATGCTCACCAATCATAATCGGAATAAATTCACTTCTTAAACGTCCATCACCATGTTCGCCGCTTAGCGAGCCGTTATATTTTTTTACAAGATGTGCAGTTTCTAAAGAAATCTGATAATATAAATCAACATCTTTTTGTTTTTTAAGATTTAAAACCGGCCTTAAATGTAATTCGCCACTTCCTATGTGAGCATGAAAAACACAATCGAGAGAATATTTTTTCAGAATTTGTTTAAAATCAGCAATATAATTTGGCATATCTTCAACACGAACGGCAGTATCTTCGATAAAACCCAAAGGTTTTGCATCGCCTTTTAAGTTTGAAAGAACACCAAGTCCGGCTTTTCGTAAATTCCAGACTTTTTTTATATCATCGCCGTAAATTGAAGGGAAATGATAACCAAAACCGGCATTTCGCATATCTTTTTCCAGATTTTCGGCTATTTTTTTTAATTCTTCAATTGTTTGGCGTGCAAATTCAATTAATAGAATAGCTTTAGGATTTCCATTTATGAAAAATCGATTATTTTTTTGCGATAAATTATCTTTTGTTATTTCCAGAATAGTTTCATCAACAAGCTCAACAGCGCCAGGTTTGTGCTTTAAAGCGATGAGGTTTGCATGTAAAGATTCTTCCAAAGAATTAAAATGAACTGCAATTATAACTTTATTTTTTGGTGGTAAATCTATCAGATTTAATTTTATTTCGCTTGCAAAAGCTAAAGTTCCTTCCGATCCGGCAATTAATTTTGAAAAATTGAAATTTTCATTTTTATCAGAAAATAAATTTGTATTTAGCAGTAAATCAATTGCATAGCCCGTATTTCTTCTTTTAATATCAAAATGCGGATATTCTTTTTTTATTTCGTTTTTGTTTTTTTCATCAGAAAGAATTGAATTTATATTTCTGTATATTTCACCTTCATGATTATTTAATTTACATTTTTCAGTAAATTCGTTTTTGTTTAATTCTTTAAATAAAACTTCTGACCCATCGCTTAAAAAAGCTTTAATTTCTAATGTATGATCTCTTGTGCTTCCGTAAATAACTGAATGTGAGCCACATGAGTTGTTTCCAATCATTCCGCCAATCATGCATCGGTTTGAGGTAGAAGTTTCGGGACCAAAAAATAAATTGTGTTTTTCGAGAAATAAATTTAATTCGTCTAAAACAACTCCGGCTTGAACTTTAACCCACTTTTCTTCAACATTTAATTCAATAATTTCTCTGAAATTTTTAGAAATATCAACAATAATTCCGTTTCCAACAACTTGTCCGGCAAGCGAAGTTCCTGCGGCACGAGGAATAACAGATATTTTATTTTTATTTGCAAATTTTATTATTTCTAAAATATCAGTATTTGTTTTTGGAATTGCAATAGCCAAAGGCTTTTCTTTGTATGAAGAAGCATCAGTTGAATAAATTATTTTACTTATATTATCGAAAAATATTTCGCCTTTTATGTTTTTTTTAAGAATATTTAAATCAGACTTTGTTATTTGTTCACTCATTATTTAATAATTTAACAATGTTAGTGCAAAAATATTAAACTTAGGTTTAGATAAAGAAGAATTTAGTCATTTAGTTAGGGTTTTAATATTTTATTTGCTAAATTGTTGTTCCAAGTAGTTAAAAAATAATTGTTTAGCTTGGTAATCTTTGCGATATTCTATGCGCTCTTTGCGTGAAACTAGAACTGTAATTTCACGCAAAGAGCGTATAAGAAGCGCAAAGAGCGCAGATAAGTTAAGAAAATTATTTAATTAGGCTTTTATGTATATTGTTAAGAGCATTTAAATTCGTAATTTAAAGTTGCTTTACTCAAAATCAGCATAAAGCAAATATTTTTTTCTGATTTTCTTATATTCAGTCAGTTCTTTTTCCCAAGTTTTTTTTATTTCTTCTTCCGACAATCCGTTTTTTATCTGATTAACTAAAATATTGTTTCCGGCTAAAAGATTAAACCATTTTGGTCTGCTAAAAAAATTATCTTTTAAATTAGATTTTATATAAAAATTTATTAAATATTTTAATGTAAAATGCTGATTTTCAGGTATTAAATCTCTCAGATCAATTCCGTAACAAATTTTTCCTTCTTGAACAGGATTTATTTGCATTCCTTCAATGTCTTTTGGAATAAAAAGAGAATCGCCGAAAATTTTATCAGGAAAGCCAATAACTTGAAAAGGAAATTCTGTTCCGCGACCAATACTTATATTTGTTGCTTCGAAAAAGCAAAGTGAAGGATAAAGTCTGATAGACAATTGATTAGGTAAATTTGGTGACGGTTTTACAGGCAAAATATATTGCATTTTGTGATTGTAATTTTTAACTTTAATAATTTTAAGTTCACATTTATTATTATTCTCAAGCCAACTTTCTCCGTTAATCATTTGAGCCAATTCGCCAACTGTTAAACCGTGAACAATTGGAATTTTGTGCATTCCGACAAAAGATTTGAATTTTTCTTGCATAACAGGTCCATCAACATAATCTCCAAGCGGATTTGGTCTGTCTAAAATAATTAAAGGCTTTTTATTTTGGGCGCAAGCTTCCATAACTTCATGCATACTGCTAATGTATGTGAAAAATCTTGCGCCTGCATCTTGTATGTCAAATATCAGAATATCAATATCTTGCAATTGTTCTTTTGTTGGACGTTTGTTTTTTCCAAACATAGAAATTATTGGAACACCTGTTTTTTCGTCAATTTCATTATTTATATGCGCGCCTCTGTCAATATTTCCACGAAAACCATGTTCGGGAGCAAAAATTTTGACAATTTTTATTTTGTTTTCTATTAAAAAATCCAGTAAATGCTTTCCTTTTACTAATGAAGATTGATTAACAACTAAGGCTATTTTTTTATTTTTCAGCAAATCTAAATAAAGCTCGCTTTGTTCTGCACCTGTTATAATTGCCTTATTATCAGATGTTTGATTCGTTTTGTTTTCCTGACTTTTTCCGCAGGAACTTATAAAAGCAGATAATAATATAAGGAATAAATATTTTTTCATTATATAGTGATTTTTATTTTTTAATCTCGCAAATGCTCTAATTATCAAAGATTTACAAATTGCTTATTTTTATCTTTTTCTAATATAATTCTAAAAATTCGTAGTAATTTTTTGTCCAATTCATAAATTTAACAAAATCATCTTTTTTTATAATTAAAGAGGCAGTATTTATATTTGGATGAAAGCTAATTGAATCTGAATTTAAAAGATTTTTATCAATAAAAACTGTAACATGATTTTCAGTGTCGTTAATTAATCCGAAAGGAGAAACCGAACCGGCTTTTAAATTTAGGTATTCTTTTAAACGCCAATCAGAAGCAAAACTTAGCTTTCCTTGCTTTAGAGATTGCTCTAATGATTTGATTGATAATTCTTTAGTGTGCTCAAATATTACTAAATAATGTTTGTTTCCTTTATGATTTCTAAGAAAAATATTTTTACAATGAGTAGCTTCAAGATTTTCCCAGTATTTTTTTGCAATTTCAATAGTTGGAGCTTCAGGATGTTCGTAATATTCGAAGTTTATATCTAAATTTTTAAATATTTCGTAAAGTTCTTTTTGTCCGTTCATTGTTAAGTTGAAAGTTTATTAATTTTAATAAATTTTTAAGAAATTTACATGAAAAAGATTATATTTTAAAGATTTAAATAATCAATTAATCAATAATTTTAGATAAAATTTCAAATGCTTTTGATATTGATTTAACATCATCAATATATAAAACCAATTTATCTTTTTTTTCTTTAAGATTGCAATTTTTTGCATTTGTTTGAATAAAATTTAAAATTTTTAAAAATATTTCTGAATTAAAATAACTTGAGGATTTATCATCAACAAAATAGCAAATCATTTTATTATTTTTTAAAATAATTTTGCTGAAACCTAATTTAATTGCTAACCATCTTAATTCCACCACTTTAATTAATTCGGCTGATTCTTTTGGGATTTTCCCGAATCTGTCAATCATGTTGTTTTCAAAAATTGTAAGCTCCTCTTTATTATTTATACTATCAAGTTCGCGGTAAAGCTTAATTCTTTCGGCTGTATTTTTAACATAACTTTCCGGAAATAAAATCTCAAAATCGCTATCTATCTGGCAGTCAAAAACAAAGTTCTTGTTTGCTTTTACAGAAACTTGTTTGTTTTCTATAATTTGATTGTCAAAATCAGCATCTTCATCTTTAAGTTCGAATAAAGCTTCATTTAAAATTTGCTGATAAGTTTCGAAGCCAATTTCAGAAATAAAACCACTTTGTTCGCCACCAAGCAAATTTCCTGCGCCACGAATATCTAAATCCTGCATTGCGATGTTAAATCCGCTTCCAAGTTCTGTAAATTCTTCAATAGCTTTTAGCCTTTTTTTAGCTTCGTCGCTAACAGCTGTAAGTGGCGGCGCAATTAAATAGCAAAAAGCTTTTTTATCTGAACGTCCAACTCTTCCTCTTAATTGATGTAAATCGCTTAAACCGAAATTTTGAGCATTATTAATAATAATTGTGTTTGCATTTGGAATATCAACACCGGATTCAATGATAGTTGTGGCAATTAAAACATCGTATTCCTGATTTATGAAATCGAACATAACCTTCTCAAGCTCAGCACCTTTCATTTGTCCGTGTCCAACAATTGTTTTAATATTAGGACAAATTCTTTTAATTAAAGCCTCAACTTCAAAAATATTTTGAACTCTGTTGTGGATAAAGAAAACCTGACCGTTTCTTTTAATTTCATA
>JAFGWC010000096.1 GCA_016937695.1 Bacteroidales bacterium | reverse complement strand
ATAAACAAGGGCAATAAAAAACATAAAGAAAATGAAAGGTCGAGTACTTCAGTAATTGTATTGTATCCGCCTCCAATCATTTCAAGAAAAAAAATACCTATTGTTGCTATGACTAATCCTACAAAAATTATTGGAATTTTAAATGAAACTTGAAAGAAGTCCAATGAAAGAATTAGTAATTTGTTATATAAATATTCTACGAAACTAAATAACAACAACTCCAATATGTTTGGACTTGAAAAAACAGCCATTTTAATTACTGAAGTCGAACCAACTAAAGTTCTGAAAACAAAATCTGATGAGCCTGCACTAATCATAATTGCAACCACTGAATAAAAATTAAATCTAAAATGGTCGTGCATCTCTTCAATAACAAAAATAATTCCTGCAAAAGGTGCATTAAAGGCACATAAAAGTACTGCTCCTGCACCGGCCGAAATCAAAGGGTTGCTTTCAATATCCAATGGCTTTAGAATGTCCTTACCCATTTTACCAATATTTGCAACCAATTGAATGGTTGGCTCTTCTCATCCCAATAGCAAACCACTTCCCAATGAAAATAATGAGGCAATAAATTTTATTGGCTATACTCTTTTCCATCTCATTGGTCGTATTCCATCTAATGCACCCTCTATCTCATGTACTCCGCTTCCTGATGCTTCAGGTGCAAATTTCCTAACTAAGAAAAGTGCAATACTAACTCCTGCAATTGCAAACAAAAAAGGCCATAACCAGCTATTAAATCCTGAAATGCCTGCATTTTTAAATAAAGTTTCCGGGAAACTTTATATAAAATTAAGTGCAATTCTAAAAATGGCGACTACAAGTCCAACAATAAGCCCAATTAACAGAGCATAAAATAATAGTTTGAAGTTTTTAGTATTTTCATCTGTAGATCATTTATATTTTATATAATTTGTATGAAGATTCATCATAAATTAGTTGAGTACATTATTTATACGTCTTGCTGCCTTAAATAGCAACATAAGTATATACTTACACAATTATCGTTGTGTTTTTATTTTCGTTATTAATGATATAATTCTGTTAATGCTTTTTTGTTTTAAAACAAGTATAAAAATAGATATTATTTTTAATTAGGCAGGTATATAAACATTTTCTGTAGTTTATGATATGCAGCGTGGCACGATACTTTGCATAAATGTGCAGCATTTATACAAGTATTCGATATTTGTCTCGTCCTGAATTTAGTTTACACTTTTTAATTTTTAATCCTATTACAAATTTACATATTATTATTAATTTCTGATACTTGAATGTCAACGTATTTCAGATATTGGCATATTAAAGGCAATATGCTTTTAGCATTTCCCACAAATCTATGGTGAATTGTTTTACATTCAATTATTAAAACACTGGCTTTGATTTTTCCATAGTACCATTTATCTGATTCAATAATAATAATTATTATTATTGAATCAGATAATAGATTATAAACAATTTTATATCCACTTACATGCGTATTGATGCAATCTGACAAGCAACTTTACTTCACTGACAAGCAATATTGCATCGCTTACATGTATATTGATATACTCGTACATGAGATTTATATCCGCTTACATGCGACTTGATACTCGCTTACAGCATAATTCATAGCTCGTACATGGATGTTGATACCCTCTTTTATAAATAAAAATTTGCACTTATATATAATATACACAGGCACTTATTATTTTTTGACAAATTAAAACTAAAATTTAAAACTATATGTTACTATTCATCAAAAGTATAGCAGATAGTAGTATCAAAAAAGAGTTGGGTAAAGCTGAAAAAGAGACTCAAAACCATCACTCGAAAAACTATTCCAATGAGTTTCGATGAACGAATCCTAAAACTCAATCAAATTCAGAGAGGCTGGGTGAACCACTTTCGTATGGCAAGTATTCAACTCAAACTTGAAAAACTGGATGCTTGGGTTCGGAATCGTCTTCGTTACAGCATTTGGCATCACTGGAAACTTACGGAGTAAGTTGATGAATACAAAGTAAATATAATAAAAAAAAGTGAATAACAAGCCCAATAAAAAGATGAGAAGTCTTATCCGATTGGAAATTGAACGTGGTCAAGCTTATGCTTGGAGTAGAACTCGTATGGGTGGTTGGGCTGTAGCTCAAAGTCCAATTCTTGGAACTACTATTACTCTAGCCAGATTAATGAAACGTACTTATGTTTCTATGTGTGACATATACTCGAGAATTTCCCCACGACTTAACTGCCTGTCCCGATTTTTATCGGGAAGACCCGTACGTACAGTGGTGTGAAAGGTGCACTGGCGGTCATTTGATCGTCAGCCGCCTATTCGACTAGAGCCTTTAATCATTTCTTTATTAGATATTTATTCATTATTTCAGTTAAAGTTTCTTCGCATATCGGTTTTGAAATAAAATCAACACAACCGGCTGATAATGCTCTTTTTCTATCTTCATCTGTTGTATATGCTGTTTGCGCAACTATTGGTAAATTCGGTCGAAATTCTTTTATTAATTTTGTTGCTTCAAATCCGTTTATGATTGGTATTTTCATGTCCATTAAAACAAAACTAATTTCTGTATTTTCTTTGCAAATATCAACTGCTTCTTTTTCATTCTTTGCATGAAGAGTTTTGCAATTTAATTCTATTTCATCTTCCAATAATGTTTCAATAAATAAATAATTTACTTCTTCATCTTCTACTATTAAAATAGTGTATTTATCTTGTTTTACTATTTTTTTTTCATTGTTATTATCTTTTAATAATTTTTCATTTACAGGTTTGTAGGGAATTGTTACAAAAAATGTTGCTCCTTTCCCTTTTTCTGATTGAAGAGTAATTTTTCCGCCAAGTAATTCTGCATTTTCTTTGGCTATCGATAATCCCAAACCTAAACCACCAACATTTTTAGATAATTCTTTTTCTTCTTGCGCAAATCGCTCAAAAATATTTTCATGCATTTTAGGTTTAATACCAATACCTGTATCCTTGACATATAATTCTATTTTCGTATTTTTTAGTTTATAACCAAATTCAATAAATCCTTCATTGGTAAATTTCAAAGCATTTTCAAGCAAGTTGCTTAATATTTTATTTAGCTTTGTGTCATCTATTATTAAAATGCTCTCTATATCTGAAAGCCCTTTTTTTAAATACAATGGTGTTTTGTTTTCCTTTGCTTTAATGTCAAAAATTGAGAATAGTTCTAATAGAAAGTTATTTAAACAAATTTCTTTTTCTAATATTTTGACTTGTTTTGTACAGAGCTTCGATATTTCAAGAATATCATCAATAATTCGCATCAATTGATTTCCACTATTTTGAATAATATTGATATAATTTTTCCTTTTTTCTTCTGATTTATTTGGTTTATCCAATAATTTAGAAAATCCTAAAATACCATTCATTGGCGTTCGGATTTCATGCGACATATTGTGAATAAACTCAGTTTTTAATTGGTCGCTTTCTTCTGCTTTTTCTTTGGCTTCAATTAGATCTAATTCTGCTTGTTTCCGTATTTTTTCTTGTCGGTCTCTTTGTAATCTTGCATTTAGAATGGGAGAGATATATTTTGCTATGTCTTCTAATATATCTTGGTCTTCATTAGAATAACCATTTTCCTTGTTCGCAAAACCTATTAAACCTATGGTTTCGTTACTATATAAGATTGGAACAGCGATAAAATAATTAATCTGTACATGTCCAATTGGAATATGAAACGGTCCGCTTGAATTAAACGATTTTTTTTCGCGAATTGCTCTCCCCCATAAGGTGGTTCCCCATATAGAATGCGGAAAGATTGATGATTTTTCATTAATATGACATTCTTTCCAAATATCCTTTGTAAAACTTGGAATAATAACGTTGCCGTTATCGTCAATAAAACCAAACAGACCAAATTTGCTTTCTGTTATTTCAAGAAGTATATCAAGAACTTGACTATATATTTTATCATCAGGTATGGTAAGAAATACATTCGCAATTTGGTTTAAAATTGTTTTTTTATATTCGGAATTTATTAATTTTTGTTCTATTTGTTTCCTTTCGGTAATATCATGAAATACAGAAAGATAATGTTTTTCATCGCCAATTTTAATGATAGAAGTTGTGTTTAATTTTATCCTTACTTCACCTGATTTGGTCCTTAATTTAAATTCATAATTATCCAAGTATCTTTCTTTATCAAGAATTTTTGTCATTTGTTCATGTTCATCCAAATCGGCGTATAAACCCAATTCAATAGGTGTATGTTCAATAATTTCTTCACGGGTATGTCCTGTTTTTTTTAGAAATCTTTCATTTACATCGACATATTTACTGTCGTTGCACCTGATAATAGCGGTTGAAAGCGGGTTTTTATTAAATGAAACTGAAAATCGGTCTTCAGTTTCCATTAATTTTTCTTGCGATTTTTTAAATTCAGTAATATCTCTCCCAATAGCAAGAGCTCCGATTATCTCACCATTTTCATTACGCTCCGGTACCATTCTTATCCAATGAATTTCTTCTGTTGGCAAAAAATCCGGTATCATAAATTCAAATTCAATATTTTGACCAGTTTCAATAACGTATTTTAGATTTCTTTCATAAACAACATATTTATCACCAAATTTTTTTTCTGTTGGAAGTAATCCCTTTATATTTTCAAAGTTATCTTTTATTGTTTTTTCAAGATTTGTGTTTACATAAATTAGTCGGCAATCTTTATCGTAACGAAGTATATTATCTGGGGAATTTTCAGTCAAACTACGGTATTTTTGTTCACTTTCTCTTAATGCTTCTTCTGCTATTCTGCGTTTAGCTCTGCTTTCAGATTCCTGCAATTCCCTTACAACAGCAGGAAGCAACCTTTGCAAATTATCTTTCATTATATAATCATGAGCACCGGCTTTCATCATTTCAACAGCAACTTCTTCTCCGATTGTACCGGAAATAACAATAAACGGAATATCAATACCGGTTTTTTTTAAAACTTTTAGAGCTTCTGATCCGTTGAAATGTGGCATGACATAGTCGGAAAGGACAATATCCCATGTTTTTTCTTTGAGCATTTTTTGCATTTCATGAGCAGTATCAACTCGCTCATAATATATATCAAATCCTCCTATTTTTATCTGATGTAATATTAAAATCGCGTCGTCTTCATAATCTTCAATAATCAATACTTTTAGTTTTTTTTTCATAACTAATTATTTATTATGGGGTGTTTCATTAAGTAGCAACCAATATAATCCGAGACTACTTACAGCTTCGGCAAATTGATTGAAATCTACCGGTTTGCGGACATAACTATTAGCTCCTAATTTATAACTGCTAACGATATCCTGTTCTTCTTTTGATGAAGTAAGAATTATTACGGGAATAAATTTTGTAAGTTCATTTGCTCGAAGTTGTTTTAAAACTTCAAGTCCATCAACTTTTGGAAGTTTAATATCCAGCAATATTATTGTTGGATATTTATTACTGTTTCTGTTATAATATTTCCCTTTACAAAAAAGATATTCTAATGCTTCGGCTCCGTCGTTTACAACATCGACTTGATTTTTAATCTTGTTTTTTTTTAAAGCATGGAGAGTTAACTCGACATCATCAAGATTATCCTCTACTAATAAAATTGTCTTGTTTTCCATAATTATTTGTTTTAAATTGTAAAATAAAATGTTGCTCCTTTTTCAATTTTACCTTCAGCCCAAATTTTCCCGCCATGTTTATGAATTATTCGTTGTACGGTAGCTAAACCAATTCCCGTTCCCTCAAATTCTTTTACAGTATGAAGTCTTTGAAATACTCCAAATAATTTTTGTGCAAAATTCATGTCAAAGCCGGCACCGTCATCACATATAAAATAAACAGATTTACTATTTTGTAGCTGTACTCCAAATTCTATATTTGCTGTTGGGTGTTTAGAGGTAAATTTCCAAGCATTGCCAATTAAATTTTCTAAAACAATATACATAAGATTAGCATCTGCTAAAACAATTATTTCATCATGAATAATGAATTTGACTTTACGTTCGGGTTGAGTAGCAAGAAGATCATTAGCAATTATTTGTGCTGTTTCGCTAAGGTTTAACTTCTGAATATTCAATCCGAGGCGACTTACTCTAGATAAACTTAAAATATCATCAATAAGTTGAGCCATTCGTTGGGTTGCTATGCGTATGCGATGTAGGTAATCTTTCCCCAGAACATCAATTTTATCCTGAAATTCTTCTAAAAGAATTTGACTAAAACCGTCAATACTGCGTAACGGGGAACGTAAATCGTGAGAAACAGAATATGCAAAAGCTTCAAGTTCTTTGTTGGCTGATTCCAGTTGGGTGGTTCGTTTAGCAACCCGTTGTTCGAGTTCCTTGTTGAGTTTCTGTATTTCTTCTTCTGCTTTTTTGCGATCAGTAATGTCACGTGCTACAAATTGAAGTGCCTCCTTTCCACGATAATTAATTGAGGTTCCCATTAGCTCAATATCTACCAATGTTCCATCGATTCGGATTAGTTTTTGTTCGTAAACTTGCGACTTTTTGGGACCGTTTATTTGAGCCAACTTTATTCGCTCTTTTGATATTTGTTTGTGGCTTTGTGGCACAAAATTCAGAACAGGTTTGCCTATAATCTGGTTAGGACTTGAAGCACCCAACAGTCTAACACCTGCATCATTAATGAAAACTATTTTTCCACCCTGATGGATAACAATCATATTCTGAGAAAGGTCAACAATCTGGTGATAGTGTAACTCACTATCCTTAAGTGCCTCTTCGCTCTTCTTACGATTGGTGATGTCCTGCACGGTTCCTATTGAACGAATGGGTTTATTCCCATCATAAAATGTTTCACATTGCTCATGAACATATTTGATCCGTCCGTCGGGTAAAAGAAGCCGATGCTCGACGACATAAGAGCTTTTTGTTTTTAGCGAATTTGTATAAGCAAAATTTACAGTATCGCGGTCGTCTGGATGAATGACATCCAAAAAAGCTTCGTATGTAGCACCAAATTTTTTAGGATTAATCTCGAACATTCGATAAATCTCGTCAGTCCAGACCAATTTATTATTTATTAAATCCAGTTCCCAACTACCAATATGAGCCTGTCGTTGAGCTTCATTCAGGCGTTGAAGCGAATTTTTTAAAGCTTCTTCAGCCTTTTTTTGTTCAGTAATATCTCTGACAGTTTCAAGAACAAAGTCTTGATTGTCAAAAGTTATTACTCTGCTAATCATTTCTGTATAAAATTCACTTTCATCTTTTCGTTTTAATTTAACTTGTATTTGTTTTCTGGCTTTGGTTGTTTTGCTCTCCTCAAAAACTGGAGCTTGATCATTTGCTTTTAAATCTTTAATGTTTAATTTTAACAGCTCTTTCTCGGAGTATCCGGTCATTTTACAAAATGCAGGGTTAACAAAAGTGTAATTCCCAGTTAAATCTGATAATGCAATTCCTTCATGAGCTTGATTTGTTATAGCACTGAATTTTTTTTCATTTTCTTCGGCTTTTTCTTTGGCATAAATAAGATTTTCTTGTGTTTCGTGTAATTTTGAAATGTCTCTGCCGATAACAGCTAAGCCTTTCCTTTCTCCGTTTTGATCAAATACGGGTACTTTATAAATGTCATAAACCTTTTTATCGCCGTTTACTGTTGGTATTATTTCTATACCATTTGAGATTGTCTTATTATTCCATGCCTCTTCATCAGTTTCCATACAGTTTATGAAAGCGTTTTTATATATTTCATTTGTATATTCGGAAAGTTCAATATCTGTTTTTCCAAAATAATCAACTCCAGTTAAGCAAAAAAGTTCTAAATCGGCGTCATTTGCCAATAACCATTTCCCGTTGCCGTCTTTATAACAAATAATATCGGGTATTGAATTTATAAATGCAGATAATCGTTGTTCATTTACTTCTGCTTTTTCTTTGGATAAAATTAATTCGTTTTCTATCTTCTTTTTTTCGGTAATATCTTCCGAAATTCCGAGTAGATATTTATTAATTCCATTTTTATCTTTAATGGCAATTTTTTTTGTATTTAATACTCTTGAACCAAATTTTGTATTGATATTATCTTCTTCAATAATCACTAAATCACTACTTTCAAGCACGGCTTTGTCTTTTGATGTAAAAAAATCTGCTTGTTCTTTTGAAAAAAAGTCGTAATCACTCTTACCGATTAATTCTTCACGATTATACCCTAAAAGTTGTTCTCCTGCTTTGTTAAAACGCACAAATTTAAGGTCATTTGCATCTTTGATAAATATCATATTTGGAATATTTTCAAAAATATTTAATAAAAATGCTTCGTTTTCTTCAATTTGTTCTTTGGCTTTTGTTAATTCATTATTTATTTGAATTAATTCTTCATTTAAAGTTTCATATTCTTCATTTTTTATTTGTAGTTTTTGTTGGTTTTCTTCGGCTTTTTCTTTTGCCTTGATTAATTCTTGCTGTATGTTTTTGCGTTCAGTAATATCTTGTGTAGTACCCCAAAGACCAATAGTTTTGCCTTTTGTATCAAGAACAGTTTCACCGCGAACCCACATCCAACCATTGTTTCCGTCTTTTTTTACTGTTTTCAATTCAAGCTCGTAAGGAATTCCTGTTTCAGTTGTTTTTGCAAGAGAGTTTGATAATAACTCCCAGCTTTCAGGTGTAAACAACTTCTGATGTTCGATGTAAGGAGGAACGGGAAGTTTTGGGTCAAAACCATACATTTTGTATAGTTCTTCTGACCAAATAACCTCATTTGTCGCCACATCTAAATACCAACTTCCGATATGAGTAATTTCCTGTGCTTTTTTTAATTCTTGCTCACTTCTGAGTAGTTCCTTTTCATGTTTTATTTGCTCGGTAATATCTGCTACTGTTCCAATAGAACGAAGCGGTTTTCCTTGTTCGTTAAAATCTGATTTACATCGTTCGTTTACGTATTTTATTTCACCGTTTGATAATAATATTCTATGAATAATGTCGTAAGGTGCTTTTGTGTTAATATGGTTCAGATACGAATTATTAACAAACTCTCGGTCGTCGGGATGAATAAAATCCAAAAATGCGTCGTAAGTTGCCCCAAATTCTTGGGGTTTACAACCAAATATCCGATATATTTCGTCTGACCAGGTTAATTTATAAGAGATTAAATCTAATTCCCAATTTCCGATATGTGCAAGTGATTGTGCTTCTTTAAGTTTATTTTCATTTTTTTCAGATTTTTCTTTGGCGTTTTGTAATTCTTCGTTTAATTGGTTTAGTTCTACGTTGGTCTGTATTAATTCTTCGTTTAAAGCTTCATATTCTTCGTTTTGGGTTTTGAGTTCGGCTTGTTTTTCCAATAAATCGAAAGTTTGTTTGTTAACAAATTTCTTTAAGTGCTCTCTTTGGTTGTTAAGTAAATTTTCTTGTTCGAGTTTGTCAAGCAATATGGCGAGCAATTGCATAGCATTTTGCAATAAGGAATAAGTTTGGTCGATAAGTTTTTCGTTTTTATTGTGTTTTATATAACCATACTGTTTGGTTCTTGTGCAAACATCAAATACTGTTGCATTTTTATCGTTTTTTTCTTCGCACCATTCAAAGGTATGAGTATTAAAAATGGCATTCAAACTCTCGACAAATACTTTTATTACTAATTCTTTCTTTTTGTATTGTGAGAGATTAACAGCCAATAAAAACAAGTTATTAGCATAATTTGGAATAATTTTAAGATTTCGGATTTAAAAATTGAGGTGCATTTTCAGCTAACCATATATCGGGATCAATATAATACGGATTTTGGGTTATTATGCCTCCGCTGATTGTGTAAGGATGCGTTTTTAAAACATTCATTATTGTTGCTCCGTCTATTTTGCTTACATTATATAAACATAAACTAATTATCGACTTATTTTGAACAAAATAGTTCAATCTAGACTCATAAGCAAACAAATTTTCTACTCCTTTAATTTTTTGCAAAGCCCAAACCATATCTGCAACTGCCCGCAAATTGTTTTTTCCATCGAGTTGAGTATAATCGTAATATCCATTAACGGTTTTATCCATTTTCCAAGGGTCAAAATTGCCATCGGGATAATAAATATCCTGTGCCTTTTTAATATCCAATCGTTTCTGTTGTTCTACATTATATAAACAATCAGGACAGAATTCATGAAATTTCTTTTTAAAGTCTTCTTCTGTTTGCTCGCTATGAATATAAATTTGTTTGTCGTTTGCCAAACAACCATATTTGAGATACCCAAAAATTATTTCATCTCGTTCTTTTTCGGTTTCATATAAACCGCAAATATGGACTCCCCAATTGCAAGTATAATCTCCTATACCTAACTTGAGTTCCGGTTGATTTGATGTTTTGATGTGCCTGATTAGAGTTTTTTAGTGGTTTATCAAAGATAACTATAAATTCACCAATATCATACTATTTTTATTCCAACTAACGTCAAATTTTAAGTGTTAGAAATCAATGTTTTAACAGAACAAAATTCTTTCGGTTTAAGGTCAAATTTAGCAATATTTTTCTTTATTCTTGAAACTAATTTTAGTTTTCTCTTTTGGTCAAGAAAAAGGTATTCAGTAGGAGCTTGATATTGAATTTTGTAATATAACATATTCCAAATTATTACTGCTAGTTTTCTGGCAGTTGCACTAGTAGCTGTATTTTTTTATTATCATTCTTTATAATATTTTTGAGTAGTTTACTAATTTCTCTATCTGTTTCAGCAATTTGATTTTGAAGATGAAGTTAAGTTTTCTATTCTTGTTTAAGAGCAAAAAAATAATTTTCTCGTTCATTGTATTGTAATGCTTTTGCTATTTCTTCTTCTGATTTTCGACGTAGTTGAATTATGTGGTCTTCAATATCATTCTTTCAAATTAATCCTTCAATAATCTTTAAATATTACTCTTCATCTTCAAATATCTATTCCCAAACTAAAGTATAAGAACTAAACAAATGTTCTTTTGCTTTTTTTATTTTTCCTAATTCATAATAATACTGCCCAAGTAGTAAATGTAGAAATACATTATCTAAATATGCCCCTTGATTGTATGACTTTTGAAAACATTCAAAAGCATCAATACTTTCCAACTTTTCATTATGAGATTCTTCTTTGGTGCGTAAAGTATCTATTTGTTCAAATATATTCAATGGCAATTCCATACTACGACTTAATTAATGCTAAATATTCTTTCTTTTTTACTAATTGTTTTTCTGATTTTATATTTGCTTCAATAAAATATTTCTTAGCTAAATCCATATCTTCTATTTTAAATGCTAATTTTTCAGCTATAAATTCACATTGTTCATCATCATATCTATTTGAATCGGCAATCATCAAAATAGATAACCATTCCATAGCTTTATCAAATTGTTTTAATTTTGAATAAACAATTATCATTGAATGAGCTATTCGATAACTAATTGCATTTTGTTTTTTTAGCAAAACTAACAATTCGCATGGCTGTTCTAAATAATTAATTGCTTCTTTAAATTCATTAATTTTAAATGCCTGACTACCTTTTTTATAAGTGTATTAATATCCAGAATCTTTTATTTTTTAGGTGGTTTATATTCTTTTCCAGCTGGTGCGGATATACCTGTTTGCCGACAGGCAGGTTGTCCGTGACATTTCATTTCAATAAATCTAAATAATTCTATTTAATCTATATGCAACTTTTATTTTTATCGTGTCACGCTGCAGCGTGGCACGATATTTTAATTGTAAATTGTAAATTGCTTAATTTGCTTTTAGTTCTACATTAAGATAACGTGAAGTGCTTGACGACGGCGGTTTTGGGTGGCTTGCGTAGGGAGCGAAGCGACCGAAGCAAGCTACCCAAAACCGCTGGCGTTCAAGCACATGTTGTGCACTTATTTTATTTTTCTTTTTATCAAAATCGTTTCTATTTCTTGTTGTTCTGTTTCGGTTATATCGTAAAGATTGTAAACCATTTTATTTAGTTCTTTTTCAAAATCCGATGTATCTTGTTTTTGTTCTTTGGCTGATATTATTTTATCAACGAATTGAATATAAGGTTTATAATCCATTTCTTTTGTCGGGACAATAAACTTTTCTATATTCTTCTTTTTCAAAACATACGCACCGCCTGCGGT
>JAFGWC010000095.1 GCA_016937695.1 Bacteroidales bacterium | reverse complement strand
ACTGTATCAAAAACCCAATATCCTTTTTCAAAAGCTCCTTTCCAAATATCTGAAGATGTGATTCTTGAGTGTTTAAAATATAAATGAGCAATTTCAATAGCAACAGCAAACTTTAGTTCGTTAAAATTCAAATAATGAGCTGAATTTTTATCAATATGTTCGCTACCAACAACCAAAAACATTGGACTACCTTCAAATCCGCTTATTCCTGTAGATTTATCGCCTCTTGAGATATATACTTCGAGATTTTCAATGTTTAAAGCATATTTTATATCGGTAACTATTTCGTTTAATTCAGGATGTTTTTGAGCTGATAATTTTTCTGAATATGATTTTACCATGCTATAATCTGGAACTTTAACGCCAGCCAGCCACTTTTGAATATTTGAGAAACTGCCGCCTTTTCTGCTAGCCGGATGTTTTAAATTTTCGAGAATAATATTTTCTTTTAAGATGTTGTATTTGAAATTTTTATCTGTTTCTTCGTTTTTGGAAATTCCGTTTGCTTGCAATAATATTTTTAAAGCTTTAGCTTTTTCTGATAATTCTGGATTAGAAATTTCGATTAATGACTGAATTCTTTCAAGCACAAGTGGCTGTAATACAGCAATTTGCCTTTTGTGCTCAATTGCAACTTTTTCGGGTTCCAACTCGCTTAAAAGTTCGAAAATTGTTATTTTTAAAATTTGCCCTGATGAAGAACCGGTTAAATCTGTATCATTTGCGGGTAAAATATCAGAAATGCTTTCGTCGGGCAATTGCGATAATCGTTTATTCAATATTTTTTTAGCATCATTTAACAATCCGCATTTTATATGATGTTTTGCGTATTCAATATCAAAAACGGTTTCGTTAATTTTGTCTTTGCTTTTTTTCAAAAAATGTTTTCTAACTAATTTGTGAAATTCTAAAATATTATTTGCCTGAACAGAGTTTTTTATTGATTCCAGTAGAAGTTTATTTATAGCTATTAAATCAATATATTCTAATTCCCATTTCTCGGCCCAAACAGATAATAATTTATCGGTGTCGTCAAAATTTAAAATATCATCAAGAACTTTAGTTAGTTTTTCTTCTTTAATGAAATCGTCAATGAACTTAACATCTTCGTTTTCAGTAAAATCCATATACAAAAGAGAAAGTTCATCAAACGGATTGTTTGAATTTTTAATTAAATCTTTAATCAGCAAATAAGCGAATTCTTTTGTTTTTTGATCTTTTTTGCTTTTCAGCCAATTTAATCGAGAAATTTCTCTAATTCTCTCATAATCAGATAATTTATTTAGGTGTTTTATATCTAAAAACAAATTTCCATTTGTTTTTGTTGAATAAAAAACAGAATTTGAAAAGCTAAAAGGTAAACGTCCAATTTCACTTTTAACATTAATATCTTTATCGGATAAATCTATTTTTGAAACTAGCTCGTCATTTTTGTTAAAACCGGCTACAAAACAGTTTTTCTGTGTTAAAATAAATTTCCAGTTTACATCTTTTTCTGTTTTTATTTCAAGTTTTTTTGTTTCAGAAAAATGCAAAAAAGCCAGCAAATTTTCTTCAATATCAACTTGACTATAAAACCAGAGCTTTTCTTTAAATGATATTTCATCTATATAAATATTATTACTGATTATTTGTTCGTTATCTTTCTCATTTTCAATCAATAACAAGCTAATTTTGTTTTCAATCAGTTCATCATTAGTTTCATTTAAAAATTTCTTTATTATTGATGTTGATTTTATTTCCTTATTTTTAAACCAATCTTCAGCTTTAAAATCATAGTATAATTTTCCATTATCAATTATAAAAAAGAAAACAAATTTAATATCTAAACCTAACTTTGATTTAATTTTTTTTGATGTTGAATAGCTAATTAAATCGATGTTTTCGGTGCTTTTATGAGAAACTTCGTATTTTAAATCATCTTTTAATATTAGAGTAAGTTTTTGTATAAAATCATTTCTATCAAAAGATTTTTGCAAATAATATATTTTCGAATTATTTAATAAATGATACAAAATATCAACTTTAGATAATTTTAAATCATTATTTTTTTCATCAGAAATATTGTTGTTCATAATTTTAATTGCTTTAAAATTGAAATACTAAAATTAACTATTTTTGGTATTACTGCAAATTTAGTGGGTAATTAATTAAAATATATATTGGTTATTTGGTTTTTGTAGTTTTTAATTGTACGAATATGAACAAGTTTGTAATAAAATCGTGCAAAAAAACATTGAGAAAATCATTTAATTTGAATATATATTGCTGATTATTAGCAATATAATCCGTTTGGCATAAACTATGGATAATATTAGTTATAAAAACACAGTAAAATGAATTTACAAGATACAATATATAGTTTTAACACTGTTAGTTTCTCTGATTTTGAAGATATTAGCTTTAAAAACTCGGTGGAAACTAAATATATTTTAAATTCGAAAAAACTAAATAAATTACTGAACCAAGTAAAGCACAAATATTATATTCTTTCTGTTAATGATAAAAGAATTCATGAAAATACAAATAAATATTACGACACAGAAGATTTAAAAATATATCACGATTATCATAACGGAAAAAGGAACAGATATTTAATACGAAATTTTGAAAAGGAAAGACAAAACAACAATTATCTTGAAATAAAATTTCATTCGAATAGCGGAAAAGTTATAAAATACAAGAAAAAATCTGTTTCAATGGATATTATAAATCCAAATAATAAATCGTTTATCGAACAATATTCGCCATATAATCCTGATAATTTAATGCTTATGTTAAAAAATCAGTATTCAAGAATAGTTTTGATTCATAAAAGCAAAAAAGAAAAGGTTTCAATAGATATAAATCTTCAATATACAGATAAAAGCAATAAATTAAATTTGTCGAATATTGCTATTATTGAAGTAAAACAGGATAAACTTTTTATAAATTCTGAGTTTATATCTGCTTTAAGAAAAAAAAACATACATAAAACAAGTTTAAGCAAATATTGTATTGGAATTGCATTACTAAACGATAATGTGAAAAAGAATAAGTTTAAACAAAACCTTTTAGCCATATATAAAATTAATAAGGATGATAACAATATTAAACACAATATCAGAGCCTAATTTTTTTGGTGTTGATTTAATAAATTCTGCAAATTTTTTAGAATTAATAATCAGATTTTCTTTCGATTTAATAGTTACTTTAATTATTGTTAGATATATATATTTTGCTAAAAATAAGCGAAAAGATTATCTGTTTACCTATATTTTAATTGGAATTACTGTTTTTCTGTTGTGTATTTTACTAGATAATGTTGATTTACAACTTGGATTTGCATTAGGCTTATTTGCAATTTTCGGAATAATAAGATATAGAACAAATACAATTCCTATAAAAGAAATGACGTATTTGTTTTTAATAATAGGAATTTCGGTTATAAATGCTCTTTCGAATGAAAACATTAGCTATATTGAACTGATATTCACAAACTTAGCAATAATCACAAGCGTTTTTTTATTAGAAAAAGTTTTTTTACTTAAACACGAAGCGTCAAAAACAATTATATACGAAAAAATTGAACTAATAAAACCTCAAAATAAAAGCCTTTTATTAGAAGATTTAGAAAAAAGAACAGGTTTAAAAATAAACAGAATTGAAATTGGAGAAATTAACTTTTTAAGAGATACAGCAATTATCCAAATTTATTATTATGAAGAAAAATCGCCAATTGGATATACTCAAAACAATTTTAAATCTGATATTATTAACGAAAATGATGATGATTAATTAATGTGCTGAATTTAATTAAAGGCTAATTAAATTATTACTTAAAACAAAAGCTATAAGATGAGCAGTATTTTTTGTTTGTGTTTTTGATAATAAATTAGCTCTGTGGTTATCAACTGTTCTGCTACTAATAAATAATTTTTCGCCTATTTCATTATTTGTAAGTCCTTTACAAATAAGTTTTAAGATTTCAATTTCACGTTTAGTTAAATTAATTTCTTCTTCTTTCTCTTTAATTATTCCGTTTTCTTCAAAATCAATTAATTTTCTGATATTTAAAATTTCATCAACAATGTTTTCTTTACTGAAATTTTTCAAATAATCAATAATTAAGTCAATTTCGTTTTCATTTTTTTTTATTTTTCCCGATTCTTTCTCTTTTTCAATAATTTTTTCGTTAATGCTTCCAATTAATGTTTTTTTACCGTCTATAACTACATGATTGCCAAACACTTCTAAAAATTTAACTTGTTTTTCTTTTGTTAAAACAGAAATTTCTTTTTGAAAATTTTCATGAATGCCCTTATAGCTCATGCATAAATCATTAATTATATTTTCAGATTTGCCAAGTATAATTTCTTTTAAGTCTCTTTTGTTTATTTCATTTTTAGTATATCCAGTAATATCCGATATTTTTTTATTTATTAAAATAAAATTATCTTCTTGATAAATATAAAACCCAATAGTAGGATTTTTTATTAATGCAATAAATTTGTTTTCGTGAAATTGTTTTAACTTTTCATTTTTTTCAAGCCTTTTACTAATTGTTAAAATTAAATCGTCAAGATTAATTGGCTTGGTAATATAATCATCAACCCCAAGGCTTAAGCCTTTTCTGTAATCCTGAGCTTGCGCTCTGGCAGTTAAAAAAATAAAAGGTATTGTTGCTGTAGTTGGTATTTGTTCTAATGATTTTAAAACCTCATATCCGTTAAGAACAGGCATTTCAATATCGCAAATAATAAGGTTTGGGATATATTGAATTGCTTTTTGAACTCCTTCTGCTCCATCTTGCGCTGTATATGTTGTAAAGCCTTCAAATTGAAGAAACTCTGCTATTTCTTCTAAAAGAGGTTCGAAATCGTCTATTATTAAAATTGATTTTTTTCCCATTTAGTTTTATTATTAATATTTATTGTCTGATAAAAAATGAATTTATATTTAGCTGCTATGCAGCTTCTTTTTTCTTTAATTATTATGTTACTATAAATATTTTGCTGCTCTGCAGCACTTTTATTAGCAACATAGTTGCGAAATATTTATAGAAATGCTATAAAATAATAATTCAAGCTCCAGAGGAGCCAAATATTCTAAAAACATTTTTTATTAAAGCATTCATTTGTTTATATTAATTTTTATCAAACAATGTTAATTTTTCATTTTAATTTAAAGTTGATTATAACTTCAAAAAACTCGTATGGTTTACTGTTTACAATAAAGTTTGCATTATACAATTCTGCAATAAGTTTAACAATTGCCAAACCCAATCCTAAACCTTGTTGTTCGTTTTTTTTACGATCAAATTGCATAAAAGCTCCAATATCTGCAATTTGCTCTTCTGTAATGCCGGAACCTTCGTTTCTAACTGTTAAAACTAATTCATTATCAACTACTTCGGTTTTTATTTGTATTTTTATTCCGGCAATTGTAAATTTTATTGCATTACTTAAAAGTTCTTCAATAATTTTACGAAAATAATATTCTTCAATTTTTATTTTTTGATCTTCTAACTCTAAAAAAATGTCTTTTTCTCTAAATTCTATATTTTTTTCATTATTAATTACTTCATTAATTATTTTATTTGTTGAAATATTACCAACATCTTTTATTTTGGCCAGTTTACTTCCATTGTTTAATTTAATGTTTAAATT
>JAFGWC010000094.1 GCA_016937695.1 Bacteroidales bacterium | reverse complement strand
TTTTTCTTTTTATTCATCCCGAAAGGATAAAAATAATCGCCTTTTTGCCAATTTCTAATTGTTAATGGATATTTTATTTTATTAAAATCAAATGTTGCTGTTTTTTTTGATTTTTTGATTTTGTAGTTTGCATTTTTATTAAAAATATTAATTTTAATATACTGATTATCTGATATTTGTATTAATTCATCATCTTTATTTATTATAATTTCATTTTCTGAAACAGTATTGATTTTTTCAATTATTAAATTCTCTCTGTCTTTTATGAGCTTATGTGTTTCAGAAAAAAATTGTTTCCCTGCGTTTTTATCAAGAGTTTCGTAAATATCGTCAACTTGCTTATTATTAAAACTATAGGTTTTTAGAATTTCATATAGAAATAGTTTTGTTGGACTATATTTTTGAAGTTTTTTAATATCTATAAATATTATTTGATTATGAGTTTTTAAAACATCATCAATTACATTACTAACTTCTTGATTAAGAACTGTTTCTGTTTGTTTTAAATAGCTTATTGTTTCTAATATTTTATTGCTGAAAGCTGTATTGACTTCTCTAAACGCAGGTAAAATTTCATGTCGGAATTTGTTTCGCATAATTTTTACATCAGAATTACTTGAATCGGTTCTGAATTTTATTCCATCTTTTTTCAGATATTCAATTATTTCTTCTCTATCTGCAAATAATAAAGGTCGTATTATTTTATCATTTACCGCATTAATTCCAGTTAATCCGCGTATTCCGGTTCCTCTTGCCAAATTAATAAAAAATGTTTCAATAATATCGTCTTTGTGATGTGCTGTTGCAATAAAATCGTAATTATTTTCTTCTCGTATTTTTTCAAACCATGTGTATCTTAATTCTCTTGCTGCCATTTCAATGGAAATTCCTTTTTCTTTTGAATATTTTTTTGTATCAAAATCAATTCTAAAGTACTCTGTTTCATATGTTTCTGAGAGTTCTTTTACATATTTTTCATCTAAATCTGATTCTTCGCCTCTTAAATGAAAATTGCAATGTGCTATTCCTATTGTAAATTTTGAGTTTTCGAATAATTTAAGCATTGCAACAGAATCAGCTCCTCCTGAAACAGCCAAAAGAATTTTACTCTTTTCTGGCAAATGAAGTGTTTTTATATATTTATTAAATTTTTTTTGCATTTATTCTTAATGGTAGTTATTAATTTTTCTTTTATAATTAGTTTATTATTAAATTGTTAACAGTTTTTTTAACTGCACTTTTTACTTTTAACTTTATAAACTTTTAACTTAATTATGCCAAGAATGCACGAATTAATGACTAATAACTAGTACAGAAATTTCAACAATTATTCTTAAGCGTTTGGTTAATTGCTTTTGCTTTCAATAAACATTCATCATATTCATCTTCAGCAATAGATTTATCGGTAATTGCGCCTCCAACAATGTACGAAAGATTCTTATTTTCATCATTATACAAAATACTTCTAATAATAACATTAAAATCGAAGTTTTTATTAGGAGTAAAATATCCGACAGAACCAGAATATAAACCACGTTTGGTTTTTTCGTATTTTTCAATCAATTCCATTGCTCTAATCTTTGGTGCACCAGTCATTGAGCCCATTGGAAACGCATTTTTAATCACATCAATTTCATCATATTTTTCAGTTTCAAGCTCCGAGCTAATTGTTGAAATCATTTGATGTACTTGTTCAAAACTGTAAATTTTGCACAATTCTTCAACTTTAACGCTGTTTTTTTTTGCAGTTTTCGATAAATCGTTTCGCACTAAATCAACAATCATAATGTTTTCGGCTCTTTCTTTTTGATTTTGTTCTAAATCAAGTTTGATTTTTTCGTCTTCTATTTTTGATTTTCCACGTTTTGCTGTTCCTTTTATTGGTTGTGAAACTATTTTATTTCCATTTTTTGTTAAAAACCTTTCCGGACTTACCGAAATCAAATATTTATCATAATATTTTACGTATGATGAAAAAGGACTTGGCGAAATATTATTTAATTTGAAATATGCATTAATTGGCTCAATATCAACATTTTTAGAATAAAATTCCTGACAAAAATTCATTTCATAAATATCGCCTTGTTTAATATGTTTTTTTATTTTTTTTATTGATTTTAAATAATCAGCTTTTGATATTCGCTTTTTTATCGAAAATTCGTTTATATTTTCTGATAATTTTATATTTTCTAAATTTCCATATTCTGTAACATCTTGATTAACAATGATATTAAAAAGATTAACAATTTCATTATTCGAGGATAATTTATCTAAATATGAAATGCGAACACTTTTATTATTTACATCCAAAACATACTTCGGTACAAAAAAATACATTTCAGGAAAATTAATTCCATCAAAATTTTCAGATTTTAAATTCTCTGTTTCATTTTTCAAATCGTAAGAAAAAAGACCAAAAATCCAGTCTTTATTATTTTTATTAAATCTCTTTAAGTTATTGAAATTTAAACCGTTATCAAAACTAATTTCATCAGCAATGCCAAAAGCTGCAAGTAATTTATAATTGCTATAAAGATGATTTGAAGTTTTATTAGAATTGCTGTTAAAAAAGAAAAAAACTTCTTCTTTTTTACTATAAAAGAGAAGTTTTTTTTGAAATTCTGCAGAATCTGAAATTTCAAATTCTTTCCATAATCTGGTCATAATGGTTTAATGATTTAATTGTCTAATGAATTAATTATTAGTGATTTAGATACAATAAAATAAAAGATTTATTATAATATTTCAACTTTCATGTTTGAAGCTTCTAACTTATATCATTGTATCATTATATAATTACATCATTGTATCATTAATTATGTTTTTTAAGATATTTAGCAATTCCTTCTGGCGAAGCCTGTATTGCATCATCGCCGGTATGCCAATCGGCAGGACAAACCTCGCCATGTTTTTCAAAATATTGAAGTGCATCGACCATTCTTAATGTTTCGTCAACGCTTCTGCCCAAAGACATACTATTTACAACCATATGCTGCACAACTCCTTCTTTATCAATAAGAAACAAGCCACGATATGCCATTGGTGCTCCTTGAAAAACTAATTCACCTTGCTCTGTATAGTTATAAGAACCGGCTAAAACATCAAAGTTTTCCGAAATAATTTTTGACTGATCAGAAATTATAGGATATTTAACGCCTTTAATGCCGCCATCAGTTATTTCAGTATTTAACCATTTCCAGTGCGAAAATTGAGAATCAGTTGAACATCCAACAACAGCGACATTTCTTTTTTCAAATTCAGCAATCTTTTTTTGAAATGCCAATAACTCTGTCGGACAAACAAAAGTAAAATCTGCAGGATAAAAGAAAAAAACCACATATTTTTGTCCAATAAATTGATCTAAAGAAAAAGCTTCAACCATTTCATTGCCGTTTATTATAGCAGGTGCACTAAAAATTGGTGCCATCTGTCCTGTCAGTACTCCCATATAAGTATATTTAAAAATTTAATTAACCTGATTTATAATATATAAAAATAGTTTTTTTTCAACTAAAAACAAAAAGCCAATATAAATTATTATGGTTTAGTAAAAAAAGTTATTAGTTTTGAACCTTTAGTTAATAATTTTAAATTACATAGTATGAGCATTACAGAACAAATAAACAACGATATTAAAATTGCAATGAAAGAAAAAAATGCTGTTAAATTAGCAGCATTAAGAGCTGTAAAAAGTGCATTTCTTATAGAGCAGACCTCTGGCAATAAAGATTCAGAAATAACAGAAGAGAAAGGACTGAAAATTATCCAAAAATTAATAAAACAACGAAAAGATTCAGCTGAAATATATAAAGAGCAGAACCGAAATGATTTACTTGAAAAGGAAATTGGAGAAATTACTTTTTTAGAAATTTATTTACCTAAACAACTTTCGGAAGAAGAATTAATTGATATTATTGCTGATGCTATTAAAACTACTGGTGCTTTATCGATTAAAGATATGGGCAAAGTAATAGGAATTGTAAATAATAAAGTTGCAGGAAGAGCAGAAGGAAAAATAATTGCTCAAAAAGTGAAAGAATTGCTAGGATAGAATATTTTTAATTTAAATTCAGTGTGTACATTAGTTAATAATTTACATTTATTATTCACTTATTTAATACTATAATTAGTTTGATTTTGTAATATGTTGCATATCATTTAAATACAACAATAGCTTTTAATCTTCTATTATAAAAAGTAGGTGTGTTTTTTATAACTATCAAATGGATATTGCTAAATTATGAATTACAAAAGGTTCTAATATTTGATGTTAAAAATATAATATTAGCTAATTCTAATTAAACTTTATTAAAATAAGCTTTTTCTTTAAATTTCAACAATTTTTTTCCCTTTCATATTTATTCTTTCGCATATTATATTTTTACTTTTGTCTTTCCAATAAAAAAAAACAGAAATGAAAAAAATATATCTCGATTATAATGCCACAACTCCTGTTGCTAAAGAAGTTGCTGAAGAAATGATGCCGTATTTATTAGATTATTTCGGAAATCCGTCAAGCATTCACGAATTTGGTTTGATTACAAAAAAATCTGTTGAAAAAGCAAGACAACAAATTGCAGATTTATTAAATTGTAAACCTTCGGAAATAATATTTACAAGTGGCGGCACAGAATCTAACAACTATGCACTTAAAGGTTCTGCATTTTATCTAAAAGAAAAAGGAAATCATATCATAACTTCTACTCTTGAACATCCGGCAGTTTTTGAGGTTTGTTCTTATCTTGAAAAAAATGGCTTTGAAATTTCATACATAAAAGCTGATGAATATGGAACAATTGATATTTTTGAATTAGAAAAAGCAATAAAGCCAAGTACAATTCTAATAACAGTTATGCATGCAAATAATGAAATTGGAACTATTCAGCCAATTTCAGAAATTAATGAAATTGCAAAAAAACATAATATTCGTTTTCATACTGATGCTGCCCAATCTGTTGGTAAAATTAAAATTGATGTTGATGAAATGGGAATTGATTTATTGTCTGTTGCAGGCCATAAACTGTATGCACCTAAAGGAATTGGCGCTCTATTTATAAAAGAAGGAACAAAACTCGAAAAATTTATGCATGGCGCAAATCATGAAAGAAATTTACGTGCAGGAACCGAAAATGTTTTAGAGATTGTTGGTTTAGGAAAAGCTTGCGAAATAGCTAAAAATCAATTCCATAGTAACTATTCGCATCTTTTAAAAATGAGAAATTTACTATTTGATAATCTAAAAAAAGAACTAACAAATATTAAACTAAACGGTCATCCTGAAAACAGATTACCAAATACTTTAAGCATTAGTTTTCCTAATATTGAAGCCAATACTCTTCTAAAAAAAATGGAAAATATTGCTGCTTCTGCAGGTGCAGCTTGCCATTCTGAAGGTGTTGATTTATCTACTGTATTAAAAGCAATAAAGGTTCCTGTAAATATTGCAATGGGAACAATAAGGTTTTCTGTTGGAAAATATACTACAGAAAATGAAATAAATGAAGCTTCAAAAATTATAATTGAAAACGTTAACAATTTAAATAAAAAAAGTATGATTGAAACAATAAAATTAACCAGTTTTTCAAGTGGATTAGGATGTGCATCTAAAATGAGTGCTAGTTATTTACAAGAAGTTTTAGCCGGTTTACCAATTTCTATAAATCCTAATGTACTTGTTGGAAACAGTACTTCTGACGATGCTGCAGTTTATAAATTAAGTGAAGATATTGCAATTGTGCAGACAGTTGATTTTTTCGCGCCAATTGTAAACGACCCTTATGATTTTGGTCAAATTGCTGCAGCAAATGCAATTAGCGATATTTATGCAATGGGTGCAACACCTTTATTTGCTTTAAATGTGGTAGGTTTTCCTGATGCTTCTTTACCTCAATCTACGTTAAAACAGATACTTAAAGGTGCCAGCGATAAAGCTGCCGAAGCCGGAATTGAAATTCTTGGCGGACATACTGTTAAAGATGATGAACCAAAATTCGGAATGACTGTTACAGGCTCAATTAATCCGAAAAAAATAATGAACAATGCAAGTGCTAAACCAGGCGATGCAATTATTTTAACAAAACCTTTAGGCAGCGGAATAATAACTACCGGAATTAAAGCGGGAATTGTTGAAAAGGATTTAGAAAAAAGAGCAATTAAAGTTATGAGTTTACTAAACAAATCGGCAGCTGAAACAGTTAGTAAATTTCCTGTTAATTCGTGCACTGATGTTACAGGTTTTGGCCTTATCGGGCATTTAAGCGAAATGACTTATGGAAGCAAAGTTAATTGTAAAATATACTTTAAAAATCTGCCTTTTATTGAAGGCCTATTCGATTTACCTATTGCCGATTTAATTTCCGGTGGAACAAAAAGCAATACTGAATTTGTTGAAAACAAAGTTGTTTATGAAAATACTTTTTCTGAATTAGATAAATTAATAATAAATGACGCTCAAACTTCAGGTGGTTTACTTGTAAGTATTCCTATGCAATTTAAAGATGAATTTATATCAGAATGCAAAAAACAAGGTTTAAATCAAACATCATTTATTGGTGAAATGACAATTAAAGGAGAAGGTAAAATTGAAATCGTTAAATAAAAAAAATATTTATTTAACGATTATCAGTACTTAAATAATATCTTAAAATATAAAGGCTTGTCTATTAATAGATAAGCCTTTATATTTTGTTTGAAAGATTACAATAAATTTATTTTTAAAATTTTGTTTTTAAATATTTTTAGTCGTAACTTCATTGCAATAAACATATTAATAACTAAACTTGGAGGAATTATTATGAAAAAATTTCTTATTTTATTTTTAAGCTTTTTTTTATTATTTAACCTAAACTCCTTTTCTCAAAGCGAGTTTGATCCTTATTTTGGAATTTATGGTGTTTTATCATTACCAACTGGCGATTATGGTGATGATAAAGGCGATGATGCTTCATTTGCTAAACTTGGCTATGGCGGAGGCATAGAATTTACAATGCCACTTGGTGCACCAGGACTTGGCTGGGTTACAAGTGCTTCTTTTATCTTAAATCCACTTGATGAAAAAGCAATTGCTGAAGAAGT
>JAFGWC010000093.1 GCA_016937695.1 Bacteroidales bacterium | reverse complement strand
TTCTAAAATCAGTATTCGTTTATCGATATTTGATATTTCAAAAATAAATAATGAATAATGAATAACGAATATTGATTAACGATTTTTAATTTGTTTTTTATGTAAATTATTATTATTTAATCAAACATTCTAAATATTTTCATTAAGCCATTTTGTATATTCGTGCATTGTTGTAACCCAAATTTCATCTCTTTTTTTATCGATATATTCGAAAATCGAAGGCATAATTTCAACTAAAAACTTATTTGAAAATGAAGGATGAAACCAAAAATGACAGCTTGTATGATTTTTTATAGCTCTGTCGATAATTTTTTTATATCTGTAAATATGATATTTATTTGACCAATTTTCGCGTATATCAAATTCAACAGTGCTTTTGTGTTCCCAAAGTCCATCTTTTCGCTTAAAAGGCTGAGCTAAAGTATTTACGTAATTACTTCTGTATGAGCTAAATCCTAAATCTTTTAAATAATCAATATTGCCGAGAGTATGTCCGGGAAAAACAAATGATTTTAAATCAACATCATTTTTTTCGGCAATATTTCTGCATTCATTTAATTCAGATTTAAAAACATCAGGCGAACAAACAGATTCTCTACAATCGATATGAGAAAAAGTATGACAACCAATTTCGTGATTTACATTAGAATTTTTAATATTTGATATTAAATCTGGCGCATACCATTCAGGGTCTTTTTCAATATTTGAACAAGGATCTGCATCAAACCAATCGCCTTTGTCGAATTTCCAATACGGACTTTCAAAATAATCCAACCTTTTTAAATTATTATGTGCAATTCCGTTTTCTTTTTCGCACGAATTTAAAAACAAGTGACCAACTGTTGCCCAAGTTATCGGTACATTAAATCTTTTGCAAACAGATAAAATTCCGGGAATATTTTTTCTTGCAAGTTGAGCTTTTTTTAAAGCGTTTTCAACCGGATTTTTTTCTGATTTTGTAAAACGAAAAGCCCAAGCCAATTCAAAATCTGCCGAAATTAATAAAACTGCTTTATATGGTTTTGGAATATATTTTTGCCAGTTTTTATTTTTTTCTATTTTAGGATTTCTGGCTAATTCAAAACTTAATTTGCTGATATATGATTTTAAAGGAAATCTTTTTCCTTTTAACTTATTTATTTGTAAAAATTCCATAATTTAATATTCTGTAATTTTATTTCGATATATTTTTAATATATAAATCGCTTAACTTTTTAATATTATTTTGATAATTAAATTTAGTGTTTATAGTGTTTTTTGCGTTAATAATCATTTGATTATGAGCATCATAGTTTTCTTTTATAAATTTTATTTTATCAAATAAATCGTCGGCAGAATCTGCTTTTACCAAATAACCGTTTTTAGTATTTTCTATAATTTCTGAAGATGCTCCAATATTTGTAGCAACAGGAACTAAACCGGCAGCCATATATTCTAAAACCGAATTAGAAATTCCTTCGCTGTATTGAATTGTAGAGCAAAGAATTCCAACTTTACATTTATTTAAAACCGTTTCGATATTAGATACAGAACCAAGAAAATTGAATTTAGAAAAAACAAACTTGCTTTTTTCTTGAATATACTTCAAATATTTATCTTTATAAATTCCATCGCCTGCTAAAAAAACTTTATCAACTATCTTATTATCAACAAGTTTAACAGCAGCATCAATAAACATTTTATGGTTTTTATAATCGGTAAAATTTGCTACTTTAATTATATTAAATTCGCCGTTTTGCTCAATATAATTAAACCTTTCGGTATTAACAGCATTATAAATTACTTCGCCTTTAACATTATAACTTTCTAATCCTGCTTTTGAATTTGCAATAACCAAATCGGCTGCTTTAAGCATTAATTTTTTCAATTTATTTTTCCAGCCTTTTTCAGTTCCTGAATCACGAATTGAGCCATTAATAAATTTTACTGATTTTAATTTCGATGGCAAATAAACATAAAGTGAAGATAAATAATCCCAAGAATGAACAATATCAGGTTTAAAATCTCTGAAACAAGTCCAAATTGTAAAAAATGGTTTAAATTTATTTGAGGTTTTGTCCAATTCAATAAAATAATCGGAAAGAGATTTTGCTTGTTCGCTATAAAATAAGTTTTTATTAAAAGTTACAATTCCTATTTTAAAAATATTTCTGTCAATTCCTTTCAATATCTCAACAAATTGTCTTTCTTTTCCTCCTTGAAATAATCCATCAATAACGTATAATATTGCAATTTTTTTATCCAAAACTTTTGTGACGTTTTTTATATTTTTATGTTTAAATTACAAAGCAATTTTATAAACTTCTTCATAATTCCTTGCAATTGTAGACCAAGCAAAATCTCCTGTTCTACTTTGATTTTCAATATTTTGATTCATTTTTTTCAATAAATCGTCATTCTCTAATAAAATTTTCATTTTATTGTAAATTGCTTCAGAATTTTTAAGCGGAACTAAAAATCCATTAACTCCATCGACAATAACATCTTTAAAACCACCTGTGTTTGAGGCAATTACAGGTTTATTAAATACAAAAGCTGTCATTGCAACTCCGGATTGTGTTGCATCTGTATAAGGACAAACTACAATTTTACAAGCTTTTACCATTGCAACAAGCTCATCACTTTGAATAAATTTATTTATAATAGTAAAATTTTTATCTGAATCAATTTCAGAAATATCAAAATAAAATTTTCCGCTTCCTGCAATAATTGCTTTAACATAAGGAAAATCAATTTTCAATTTTTTTACTGCTTCAATAAAATATTCAATTCCTTTATATGGTGATATTCTGCCAAAAAGCAAAACATCACTTTGTGGCATATTTAAATTTTCGGTATTGTATTGTTTGTATATTTCTAAATTACCAAAAGGAATAAAATAAATTGATGAGATATTTTTAGGATATTCTTTTTTAACAAGCTCATAATCAGACTTATTCTGAATTACAACATGACTTTTTGATTTTAAAATCCGTTTATTAAAATTTCTTGCAAAAACATTTTTTGCAAGCTCTCCTTTGTGATTTTCTAAATCGTGAACAGTATAAACAAATTTTTTAAATGGCATAAAAAATCTTAATTGTAAGATATTCATATTCTTGCCATTAAAATGAATAATATCATACTTTCTAAGAATTTTAGCATATTTCCAAGATAAAACCCAATTTGTTAACGATTTGAGTTTCAGATTTTTATAAACAAATAAATTTATTGGGAAATTTTCGCCTAAATATTCTTTAACTTCTTTTGAGAATGCTTGATTTTTAATTTCATTGTTTTGCAATCCAATTTTTAGGTCAATATCCTCAAAATCAATAACATTGTTCTTTCTTTTATTTAATGAAAAAGTAAAAAACAAATCAATACTTAGCCTTTCCGATAAAGCTTTTGCCATTGGAATAGCGCTGTCTGCATGCCCAAAACTTACTAGTGCAACTTTCATCTAAACTAAATATTTTTTCATTTTTGAATAAACAAACTCTGGTTTTAAAGTATTCATGCAATTTTCTTTAAAATCGCAAGTGGATTTATAACAAGCAATGCATTTAAGTTGCTGATTATAAACAATTTCTCCTTTTCCAAAAACGTCTAATTCCCAAGGCGAAGTTGGACCAACAAGTACAATTGTATTTTTCTCTAACGCCACGCTAATATGCATTCCTAAACTATCCGAAGTAAAAAACAATTCGGTTAAATTTATCAAAGCCGAAAATTCCGTAATTGAATTTTTGCAACCTGCATCTATCAATAAATCAGGAATTTCCATCTTTATTTTCTCATTCATTTCAATTTCTTCAGGTCCGCCAAACAATAAAATTCCAAAATCAGGATTTTCTTTTTTTATAATTTTAATAAGCTCGATATAATATTCAAGGATCCACTTTTTAAATTGCCACCTTGTTCCTCCGCCTGTATTTATTCCTATAATTTTCAAATATTTATTTAACTGGTTTTCAATTTTAAATTTATCGGCAAAATCAACAGATTTTTCATCAAGTTTAATTTGTGGTTTTTCAATTTCTTGATTTAATTCGCAAATATCGTAAATATGCTTTTGATATGTGGTTCTATTCTGCATTTTAAGCTCATCATTCACTCCCATTTTCCACCATGTTTCAGCTTTATTGTTAACAATAACAACTTTTCCGTTTAATCCTGAAACAAAGCCAAATTTTTCTTTTGCTTTTGTAATACTAAGAATAGAAGCACTTTGCGGATCTGCATCCAAACAAATTCCAATGTCAAATTCTTCGGATAACAAAACCTGCAAATAATTTTCTTCAATAGCTAATACTCTATCAATATATTGGTTGCCGTTTAAAAGTGTAAATGCATTTTTTTTTGTAATCCAAGTTATTTCTGAATTTGGATATTTATTTTTTAAAGCCGGTAATATTGAAGTTGTTCGTAAAACATCACCAAGCGCATCTAATTTTATAATTAAAATTCTTTCAGCTATTTTCGAATAGTCATTACAATTTTCACATAATCTGCCATCAATTTTATGAAAAACACAAGGTTTATAAGCCAGATAATATTTACAATCAGTTTTTATTTGCATATTTTCTTTTTTTCTGAACCATATAAGACATATAAGTTCATATAAGTTTTTATTTGAAAGTTTACTACAACTAATTTGTTTCTTTATATTTAAGCAAAAAGTTTACGAATTTTTCTTTTTTTTCGGGATATTTATTTTCCCAAATATCACATATTCTATTATATATCAATTCATTATGAATTTTTTTCCCAATATAAAAATCAGCTCTTCCTTTAGAAAAATTAGCTTTAAATTTGAATAATGGATCGTCTGAATTATTACTATTTCCACCACCAAAATGAAAATATTCAGCTCCGCTTTCAATAGCAATTTTAATAGCTTCGTCTAAAACAAGATTATTTGCTGCTAATGATGAAAACTTTCTATCTCTGCTAGACAAATGATAATGAGCAAATTCGCCATTTAACATCAAAAGCATTCCGCCAATAACTTGGTTATTATATCTGGCTTCAATCAGTTTTTGTTTTTTGCCCAAAAAAGAATTAAAATTTAAAACATAATCTTCGTTAAAATAATAATATTCCGATGCATTAACTGCTTTCATTGTATTCAAGTAATTTTCATAAAATACTTTATACGAATTTTCATCGGTTACAACAGACGAAATAACATTGCTTTTTTTTGATTTTCGAATCATATTTCTATTATTCGAAGAATAATTTTCTGTCCAAATTTTATCAATATCTTTAATTAGCTTAAGATAAACAACTTGTCTGTCTTTTATAACTTTTAAATGATTTTTTGAAAATTCATGATTCTTTAACAAAGGATGAAAGCGTGTAAATTCAGCAATTATATTATTTTGATTACAAAAATCGCTAAAAGCATTATAAAATTCATTTATAAATTGTTCGTCGTAAGTAGAAGCTGCAACGCCGTTATATCCGTAAGCGCCTTGAATATCAAAATACTGATTATCAAGCTCATACAATTCATTGTCAACTTTATTTATCAGAAAAGGATATAATGCGATCTCGCCTTTAAATTCAAATGCAAAACACTTTGCAATTCCATCGCCATATTTTTCGTATAGATTATAATACTCTGGCATAAAATATATATCTTGCTGATTTTCAGGCAATTTATTTATATATTCATGCCAATTTTTACTTTCTTTAATTGTAAATATTTCAAACTTCATTTTCTAATTGCTCTCTATATTCTGATTCTAAAATTGAAACAATAACTACATTATAAAATTTTCCTTGTTTAAAGATATTTTCTCTTAATAAAGTTTCTTTTTTAAAACCAAGCTTTTCAATACCATGCTCAGTAACTTTGTTATTTTCTTTATATTCCAAAGAGATTTTATTTAAACCTAATTCCTGAAAAGCAAAATTTAAAATCAATTTTAAAGAGTATATTCCATATCCGTTATTACGATATTTATTAAAAATAGACATTCCGCCAATATTTGCTTTTCTATTTCTCCAATCGATATCAATTATTGAACAGAATCCAATCATTTTATTATCTGATTTTAAGCATATTGCCCAATAATTTTTATTGTTGTCAAAAATCAAGCTTTTTATCCATTTTTTTTCTCTTTCAGCAGATATAAAAAATTTATTTCCCGAAATATTTGAATATACTCCTTGACCATCTCTAATTAAATTAACTGTCTCATAATCTGAAACTTCCAATGTTCTAAGATATATTTCAGAAATATTTGACATTTAAAATATTTAGAAATTGAAATAAAATGGCTTATTTTAATTTTGCATCATATTCACTTTTCAATAATGAAACTTTTACAACATTATGAAATTTACCGCCTTTATAAACTTCTTCGCGAGAAACTCCTTCGATTGTAAATCCCATTTTTTCAAAAATTGCAGTAGAAACCTCATGTTCATCAAGATAACTAGTGTATATTCTGTTAAATCCGAGTTCTTCAAACACAAATTTTAAAACCAAAGCATTAGCCGCCATCGCATATCCTTTACTCCAAAATTCTTTTCCAATTGTCATTCCGCCCCATTCAACATTTCTGTTTCTGTAATCAATCTGCCTAATGCTTGTAAAACCTACCATTTCATTAGTTTTATTGTCACAAATAGCCCAATAAATTTCTTTTGTATCATCAAAAATTTTTTCTTCAACCCATTTTTTTTCTCTTTCAGATGAAACATAAAATATATTCCCAACTAAAAGTTTAAGCATATCCGGATCTGTTCTCCATTTATGAGTTGTTTTATAATCATCTGGTTCAAAGGCTCTTAAATAACAATTTTCTCTATTTTTAAACATAATCTTTATTTTATAGATATTTTTATAAATCTTTAATAACACTACTTGGAATATTTACAACTCTGTCTTCAAGCCATTGTGAATTAGTTAAATCAGTACAATGCGCATTTTTATACATTTCCGATTTATTTAAAAGCTGCCAAATTGGTCTTGTCATTACGCCTTTACTATTTGTAAATTCTAAAAATTTATCTCTTTCGTTTCTGTTTTCAAGAATAACAGCTTGTAACCAATAGTTTGAAAAAGCATGTTCAGGTTCTTTAAACAGCTGAATATCAGAATTTTTGAAAAATTGATTGTAAATTTCAAATAATTTTCTTTTATCTAAAATAAAATCATCCAGTTGTTCAATTTGAGCGCAGCCTAAAGCGGCATTTAAATTTGGCATTCTGTAGTTATATGCCTTAATATCATGCACATATTCCCATTTATGAGGTTTTTTTCCTGTAGTTGTAATGTGTTTTGCTAATTTTGCCAAGTTTTCATCATCAGTAATAATCATTCCGCCGCCGCCGGTTGTAATAGTTTTATTTCCGTTAAAACTTAAAATACCTAATTTTCCAAAAATACCGGTATGTTTATTTTTATATTTACTTCCCGGACTTTCTGCTGCATCTTCAACAACAGCAATATTATATTTATTACAAAGTTCAATAATTTCGTCAATTTTAACCGGATGACCGAAGGTATGCATTGGAACACAAGCTTTTAATCTTTTTCCTGTTTTTTTATTATAAGAAAATCCGTCATCTTTTATTTCAACAAATTCCTCCAAAAAATCTTTAAGTTTTGTTGGCGACAAACCCATTGTATCTATGTCAACATCAACAAATACAGGCTTTGCATTGCAATAATTTATTGCGTTTGCTGTTGCAATAAAGGTTAAAGGCTGTGTAATTACCTCATCATCATATTCAACTCCGGCAAGTAAAAGTGCAATATGCAAAGCGGCCGAGCCATTAACAGTTGCTACTGCATATTTTGCTCCTGTATATTCAGCAACCATTTGCTCAATTTTATCTACATATTTACCAACGCTAGAAACAAAAGTAGAATCAATACAATCAGCAACGTATTTTTTTTCATTACCCCAAAAACGAGGTTCGTGAAGAGGAATAAATTCTTCTGTTTTAAAAACAGACCTTACAAAATCGATAAATTTTTTCATCTAATTAAATTATTTTAAATATCTGATATTTAATCACATACAAATATATAGTAATTAAATTAATTTTAAAATCCTACAGTATAAGTTAAATATTCTTATATTTTCCGTCATCAGGACTATTCAAAAATCCATCCTTAATAACTTTAATAATTTGTTCAACTCCTTCAGGTACCTTTTTAGTAATTTTATATCCTAATTTATTACTGATTTTATCGAAATTAACTCTGTAATCTCTTGGGTCTTCATCTCTTTTAACATATTTAATTTTGGCTTCGGGCAGTTGTTTTCTAATTTCTTCAACAATCATTTGTTTCTGATAATTTTCGTTAGTATCGCCAACATTAAAAACTTCAAAAGCGACTTTAGAATCTTCGGCTTCAAAAACAGCTTTAACTCCTCTTGCTAAATCAATTACATGGCAATAAGGTCTCCAGAATTGTTCTCCAAAAATTACAAGTTCTCTTCCTAAAGCCAATTCTTTTGTAAATTCGTTTACTGTTAAATCAAATCTAATTCTAGGCGATAAACCATAAACAGTTGAAAATCTGAGATTTGTAGGCTTACAAACATTATTTTTATCTTGAGAAAGTAAGAATTGCTCAACTGCAACTTTTGTTTCAGCATAAAGCGAAACAGGAGATAATTCAGACTCTTCATTAACAAAAGCATTTTCGTCTTTCATTTTACCGTAATTGCTGCAAGTTGAAGCAAAAACAAATTTTTTCACACCATTTTCGTTTGCAATTTTATAAAAGTTTTTAGAAGCATCTAAATTTGTTGCTCTTGCCAAATCAGGCTCTTTAGCACAAGCAGGATCTCCAACTATTGCAGCCAAATGAGCTATATAATCAACACCTTGTACTGCTAATTTTAAATCATCATCATTTCGTGTATCTCCTTTAATAAATTCAAAATTAGGGTTATTTAGTAAATCAATTATTGCTTCACCTCCAAATCTTAAATTATCAATAACTCTAACTTTATATCCTGATTCTAATAACAGTTTTACTAATACACTACCAATATAACCGGCTCCACCACTTACTAATATTTTTTTCATATGTTTTTGTTTTATGATTTATTTTTTTGTTTGATTTAATCATTATTCTCAAAATGTTCTTTATAGCTTTCCTGAGCTTTTTTATAATCTTCCTCCATTCCAATATCCAACCAATATTCATTCATATGATATTTTGCAACAGGCGATTTTTCATCAAGCATTTTGTTGATTAAAGTATCCATTCCAAAATATTCATCCTCAGGAATAATATCAAAAATTCCAGGTTTTATTATATAAATACCAGCAACAATTTCTTTTACAATATCAACTTTCTCTTCAATTCCTGTTACAAAATCACCTTCATATAAAATATTTCCAAATCGGAAAGGAGTTACAAACTTTTTAATAGTAACAACTAAATCAGAAGGATTATTAATTGCAAATTGATGCAGTTTTGAAAAATCCATAAGTGTTAAAATATCACCATTCATCATTAGAAAAGGCTCTTTTAATCTATCTTTTAACAAAGTTAAAGGACCAACAGTTCCTAGTGGTTTTTCTTCTTTGCTTATTGTTAATTTCACACCATAATCAGATCCATCACCAAAAAATTTTTCTATATATTGAGATTTATAATTTGTTGCCAAAATTATTTCATCGTAACCATGTTTTTTTAAATGCTCAATTTGAATCTCTAAAACAGATTTTTCGCCTATTGGCAATAAAGGTTTAGGTATTATTTGTGTAAAAGGTCTTAATCTTGAACCCAATCCACCGGCTAAAATAACTGCTATCATAATTTATTTTTTTAAAATTTTTTTATAAATATTATAATAATATTCTGATATTATTTTCCAATCAGAAAATTCATCAACATTCTCTCTACTAGGAACTTGCACTTGTTTTCCATTAATTACGTTATCTATTTCAATTGTCCATTTATTATAATCGTCAACAGGAACTATTAAACCAACATTATATTGTTTATAAAATTCAAACCCAATTCCTGTTTCTGTTATTAACGCAGGCAATCCCATTGCAGCTGCAATTGAAACCGGTTCTGGTCCTGCATCTTGCAATGAAGTAGAAATTAACAAATCTGAAGCCTGATAAAAATCTTTAAGAACATCAAAATCTACATAACCTATAAATTTTACTTTTTTTTGTAATTTATGTTCAACTACTATATTGTTCAAATATTTTTCATATTCTTCGGTTCCACGTCCGGATATATAGCAAATAAAATTATTGTAATTAACTTTAGATAAGGCAATTAGCATTTTATCAATTTGCTTTATTGGTATTAATCTTGACGAAGAAAACATTACAAATTTATTTTCATCAATATTTAATTTTGTTCTAGCTTCTGATTTTGATTTGTCTTTTTTCCAATCATTAAAATCTCTTCCAAAATTTGCAAAATTTCTATGAAATACTTTTATCCCAAATTTCTTTTCAAAAAAATCAGTTCCTTCATCAATACTAGGAATTATATATTTAAATTTATTGTAATACTTTTTTAATTCGTAATTCTTTTTAAAAGTATTTATCAGCTTAATTACATTTTTTGTTTTCGGAATTTTAAAAATGTCTTTGCTATTTGTATAAAACTGTCCAAGAATTGATATTTTATTGTAATATTTGTTTAAAATCGGGATATTTATAAATCTGAATCCTGCATTAATATGTAAAACAAGTTCTTTACTTTTTTTAACTTCTTTGTCAAGTTCTGTCATTAAAGTTTCCGAAAAAATATCTTCTCTAATATGAATGCCGTGAGTATAAAAAGTCATTTTTGCAGGAAAAAGTCTGTGTAATAATCCGTTTTCAAATTTGTGTTGGTAAATTTTATCGGCTCTTAAATCCGGTTGCCAAACTTCATATTCAATATCATCAGCTATTTCAAGCACTTTATTTCCAATTATGTTATGCCATTCATATCCCCAAATTCCAACCCAAGTTCCGTTAGGTAAATCCCAATTTATTTTTGGTCTTTCCCTGTCTCTGTGCCCATCGTATGCTGGCGGATGATTTATAATATTTATAACTTTAATCATTTTATTTCCCTTTCATTTCACCTGAAATATAATTTTTCATAGCTTTAAAATCGAACAAATTAATTGCTGATTTCCAATCTTCTTTGTTCATCCATTTTAATAAATGAAATAATGCATAAGTAAATACAAGATATATTGGAAAAAAGCTTAATCTTGTCCAAAGGTGTTGATAGAAAAATTCTGAAAACACATAGTAGCTTATCAGATAATTAATTATGCCAAAAATTATAAATTTAATTGCAATTAAATAATCAAGACTATTAACATCTTTTTTTGCATAATAACGAAAAGTAAATGCTAAAAGAACATTTGTAATAAGCAAACTCCAAGCAACGCCGTCAGGTCCTGCATTTAATGTATTTTTACTCAAAAATATTAATAATATTATTACATAAATTAACAAATTTACAACAGAAATCTTTGCGGTTAATTTAAATCTTCCAAATCCATTTATTAAATTACCATATGGCGTGCTAAAAACATTGATAAACATAGCAACAGTAATAATTGCCATTATATTTATTGAAGGGATATATTGCTTTCCCAATAATACAATAACTATGTCTTCTGCGTACAAACAAATAAGCACAACAATAGGCATAATAAATAAAAAGCTGAATTTTTCAAATTTTACAATTTTATCTCTGATATAATTAAAATCTCTATTAGCTACAGCTTTTGAAAACATTGGAAAAAAAAGCATACTCATACTTCTTGAAATAAGAAGTATAAATCCGCCAATTCTAAAACCTGCAGCATAATAACCTACTTGTTCAGAATCAGTAAAAAATTGCAACAGTACTTTATCTATTGTATTTGTTAAAGTTGTTGCTGCACCAAGTATTAATATTGGAGCAGCCATTTTAATATATTCTTTAGCTAATTCTTTATCAAATTTTGAAAAAGGATATTTCCTAAATAAATATAAATAAACTGGAGCAATTATTACAGATGCTGCAAGATTACCAAATGCTAAGGAAATAGCCTTTCCGCCTAATAAAACAATAACTATTCTTGAAAGTTGAAATAAAATTCCTCTTATTAAATAAGGAATATCTTGTTTGGCTTGTTCAATTTTTGCTGCAAATGTTGTAATTGGAATTGATAAAAAGTTTTGAATAGTCAACATAATAATAAAAATATATATAACATATTCATGAACTTGACTTTCAAAACCTTCAGCAGAATAATATTTCTGAATTAGAAACATTGTAAAAAAAACAAAAATAAATAAAACAGAAACACCTGTTTTTAATACCGCAAAAGTTGTATTACACTTTCCTTCATCTCTACCTTCAGAAATTAATTTTATATGAGCTGTTCCAAGTCCTAAATCGGAAACAAAACCTAACATTTGTACATAAGCTAAAGCATAGGCAATTGTACCCATTACTGTAGGTCCTGCAACACGTGCCACAACAATACTTGCTGCAATTGTAACAAATTGCATAAACATTTTTGAGCCGTAACTTAAAATAAACTTTTGCTTTAGCATATAATTAATTTCTTACTTTTTTAAATCTATCAGACACATTAGTTTCTCTAACAATTTCAATATGTACAGGTATTTTAAAGCTTTCTAATTTATCTTTACAATATTTTCTTATTTTATTCTTTAATTTGTTTAAAGGCTCTTCTTTTTCAAGAATTAGTTTAGCTGCAACCACATTTCCCATAATTGGATTAGTTGTTCCATAAACCGAAGCTTCGTTTATATTATCAATCTGCATCAAAACAGATTCAACTTCTGCAGGAAAAACTTTTTGGCCTCCAACATTAATAATATCACTTTCTCTACCTAAAAACCGAAGGTATTCTCCTTTTTGTTCCACTTTATCTCCTGTATTGTACCAGCCTTCTTCATCAAAAGGAGAACTAGCATTCAAATATCCCAAAATTGAAGTTTTGGCTTTAATATATAGAATATTATCAACAACTTTAGTTTTATAATCTTCGCCGCCAACTTTTACCCAAAGCGAGTCGTTACTTTCTGATTTAGTGCGCATTACACCTAATTCAGTAAGACCATATGTTTGTTTTAATGTAATATCAGGAAATAATTTATTAAATGCTTTTAATGTGCTTTCAGGCATCATTTCTGTGCCATAACTCATAACTTTTAAAGATGAAATATCAAATTTCAAGTATGCTTTACTTATCAAAATCAAATTAATAAAGGTTGGTGTTGTTGGAAGCAGTTCTATTTTGTATTTTTCAATAAATTCGCATACCTCTTCGGCTGAACGTATTGAAGGAACTCCAATTACTCCTGTATTCGACAAAATATAAAGTAAAGTATTTATTCCGCCCCAATGATCGAATAATAAGAAAGTTATTGTTCGTAGAGTTTCTCTTTTTATTTTAAATTTATTTAAAAGATATGTGTAATCGTGCAAAGCAGCTTTTGGTTTTCCTGTTGAGCCGGATGAAAATACAATTACACCGGGATTTTTTCTTTTTCTTAATTCAAGAATCAACTCATGATTTGCAATTATTCCTATTTTAATAAAATCAAATTTACCATTTTTATCAAATTTGATATAATATTCAACTTGAGCACTTTCTAATTTTTCGTCAATATCTTTATTTGCAAAGCTAAAGGGAACAAAAATATTTTCGTTTTCAATTAATGCAAGCATTAAACTAATCGAATCAGGATTATAATCTGCACGAACTGCAACCACAGAACCAGTTTTAACATTTTCCTGTAAAAATTTCAACCAAAAATCATATCTGCTTAATAAAAAATTATAATCATAAACAGTATTATTCCATATTATGGCTTCCTGATTTTTACTTTCTTTAAACCTATCTTTTATAAAATCAATATGCATTTAAACTCCTCCCAGATAAACTGTTTGACCTGTTACTAAATCACTTTCATCTCTTAAAAAAAAATCAATTGTATTTGCTACATCTTTTGCGTGTCCAAAACGATGAATTGCCTGTCGCATAAGTAATTTATCCAGTTTTTCTTTTTTAACATTTTTAATTAAATCGGTTTGAACAGCAGGTGGCGCAACAGTATTTAGGGTAATCCCGTATTCGGCATATTCTCTTGCAAGAGCTTCAGCCATAACAGTTACAGCAGCTTTTGAAGCAGCATAAACTGCCTCGCCTTCTAGTTTAAAAGGAACAGCAAAAGTTGTCATATTTATAATGCGTCCAAACTTTTTCTTCGACATAACTTTTCCAACTTCGCGAGTAAAAAGAAATGTTCCGAATACGTTTGTTCTAAACATTTTTTCCACAATACTTAAAGGAGTTAAAAAGCTGTGATTCATTGAAGCAATTCCTGCATTATTTATCAGATAATCAACTGTTTGGTGTTTTTTAACAGTATTTCTAACTAAATCTCTAACTCCATTTTCATCATAAACATCTAATTGATAATGTTCATAATTTTCGTGTTTTAAATCAGATTCTGTTCTTGAACAACCAACAACGATAATTCCTTTTTCAAGATAATATTCTGCTAAATATCTTCCAATTCCTTTACGGGAACCTGTTATAATCATAACTCTACTCATACTTAAATAATTTTAGACATCTGTACTTGTCTTTAATTGACTTTTCGTGTTTTCAACACTTCCATCAATTTATGCTTTGGTTATTGATATATTTGTTATTAGTATATTAGTAATTAGACTGTTATATGCAATTAATGACTAATAAACTAGTTAACCAATTAATTCAATAATATATTCACTTAATGTTTCAACAGATCTAAACGGACTTTTTCTTCTTGACATAGCATCTTCAGATGTTAAAGTGATTTCAATATCTTTTTCCGCTAATTCTGATTCTAAATCAACAATTAAATTAACTAATCCTATTGAATCAACAACAGCATCATTTCCCAATAATATTGCTGATTCATTTATTTCTACAGATTCGTCATCAATATATTCTTTCACCGCTTTTATAACTATTTTTATAGCTTCGTTTTTATCCATTTTGTTTTTTTTTATTTTTTACTCACTAATTTAGCAATTACCTTTTCAGATAATTTATTTGTAATTTCAGCAGGATTTCCTGCAACTAAACTTCCTGTTTTATATTGCCCGTTAACAAGAGTTTGAGATGCAATTAATGTAAATTCTTCTAGTTTTGTTCCATAAAGAATTGTTGAATTAATTCCGATAAAACAATTAGCTTCAATAACAATTTTTTCTGTTTTATATGGAAATAATTTTTTCATCGGAACATCGCCAACATGCCAATGAGTTAAGAAACTAACTCCTGGTCCAACTCCAGTGTAATCTCCAATAATAATTTCATCCATCAAGTCAAAATATGTATTAGCACCAATACTTACATGTTTACCTATTTTTAGATTTTTATATGAACCTTTTGGATTATCAATAAATAAAGGTGTTTTAAAAATACATTCATCAGCTATTTGTGCGCCGCCTGATTTTAAAATAGGAATTATTGCTCTTTTGTCAACTTGTTGAAGCATTAAATTTGCATTATCAAATCCAAAAATCATTTTTCTTATTTTAAATTTAATAACTAAACACTTTATATAAATTTTGACTATTATTTTTTTTATTCCCATGCTTTTAACTTAAGTCAACCTGTTAACTATCAAACACTTACTAAATTCTTCTATTAAACAGACTAAACTTATTAAGTATAAAAACTTAGTAAGTTATTTCTATCTAAAAAAAGTGCTTAAATGATAATTTTTTATTTTTAAATCCCCAGATTAATCCTGAAAAAAATCCCATCCAAATACTCCATGCAACACGCAGACGAAATTTCTTAATTCTGACTAAAGAATTTCTAAAAATATCTTTTTTAAAATGTTGCCAAAAATATCGTTTAAAAAATTCTGGCGATTTATATTTCATTACCACTATCATTGGATTTCGGGCATCGAAAAAAGCTTTAAAAGCTGATTGTTTGCCAATAGTCATGCTCTCTTTGTGCCAGATTTTTGAACCTGGAGAGTACATTATTTTAAAACCTTTTTCTTTAGCTCTGGCTTGCCAATCATATTCTTCCGATTGAAACAAAAAATTTGTATCATAAGCACCAACCTCATCATACATTTTTTTGCTTACTAATGTATAAATGTCATCAGCAAAATATCTTTCGGCTATTTCTTCATATTGTCCTTCGTCTTTTTCTTTACTTCCAATATGTCCACCATTCCAATAAACAGCATCTTCTTTTTTCCCAACTGTTTGAAGCGTATCAGGCTGATAAAAATAATACACTTTTCCGGTAACAAAACCATTCATTTCATCCATTTCTGCAACTTTTACCAATTCAGATAATGCTTTTGAATCAGCCTTTACATCGTTATTGGTAATAATTGCATATTTAGATTGCATTTTATCAAATGCATATTCCAATCCAAAATTAAAACCTCCGGAATAACCTCTGTTTTTCTCTAAGCGAACAACTTTTGCTTTTGGAAATTCTTTTTCAACAAATTCTTTAGTTCCATCAATCGAACCATTATCAATTATTGCAACTTCAAAATTTGGATAATCATTAGCCAAATAGCTTGATACAGAATCTTTTAGAAGCTCTTTGCCATTATAACTAAGAATTAATACTGTAACTTTAGGCCTTTCCATTTTTTTACTTTTTTGCGTCAAATTCTTGAATAGCTTTAATTACAAAATCAAGCTCTTCATCGGTTAAATCAATATGAGAAGGAAGTGTTATAAATGTTTTCCATATTTCTTCAGCTACTTTACATCCATTGTTGTAAGGAGCAAAAAGCGGTTGAAGAGGCAATGGATAAAAATGAACTCCGGTTGCAATACCCAAATTTTTCAAATAAATTATTAATTCATCTCTATGCTCACTTCTGATTCCAAAAAACCAATAAGCTCCTTTTTCAGTATCATAAGGGAAAATAGGCTTTATTGTTTTTAAATTTTCAATTCCGTTTAAATATTTTTTAATGATATTACGCCTTTTTAAGTTCATTTGTTCAAGCTTGTGTAACTGAGCTAAACCAATTGCCGCAGCAATATCATTCATATTATATTTGTATCCTAACAATGCAATTTCGTAGTGCCAATGCATTGCATCATTCTCTGTATCAGCACTTTGGGTTCTTTTCCATGTGTCTTTATCAATACCAACCCATCTTTGAGCTTTTAAGGGTTCTATCAGTTCAATGTCATTAGAACAAATCATTCCACCATCGCCTGTTGTCATGCATTTTTTTTCTTCAAAGCTGAAGCAACCAATATCGCCCCAAGTTCCAAGTTTTTTTCCTTTATAAACTCCGCCTGCACTATGTGCGCAATCTTCAATAACCTTTAAATTCAGTTCTTTTGCTATTTCCATTAATTTATCCATAGGAACAGGATATCCGCCATTATGAACAGGAATAACAGCAACACAATCATCGGTATATTTTCTTTTTAAATCTTCTAAGTCCATTGATGCTGTATCTTTTTCAACATCAACAAAAACAGGAATTAAATCGTTATATAAAACAGCTGTTGCTGTTGATGCAAAAGTTATTGCCGGAACTAAAACTTTTTTACCTTTTGGAAATTTATATGCCATCAAAGCTAAATGCAAAGCAGCTGTTGCAGAATTTAATCCGATAGACATTTTTGTACCAACATAATCGTTCCATTCTTTTTCAAATTGAGAAACCATAGGTCCTAATCCTAACCATTCTCTATCGAAAACTTGTTTTATATTGTCCAATTCCTCTTGACCAATACTTGGTTTAAATAGTCTTATATTCATTTCTATTAAATTGTTAAATTGTTAAATTGCTATAATGCTGAGCAATTCTGAAATATTTTATATTTTCTAATACTTTATTAATAAACTCTAATTACGAATACACTAATCACCAATCAATAAACTTATTCCCAATTATCGTATTTAATATTACTCTGCTTAATATTATTAGCCTTTAATTCTTTATCAAAAGCTAAAATCATTGCAGGTGGACCTGATAAATAAAATACAGGGTCATTTAATTTTAATGATTTACTAACAATTTCATTAACAGGAAGTTGTCCTGTATAAAATTTCAAATCAGATTTATTTCCATCTAATTCTTCAACATGAATTGAGTAATTAAAATTAGATAATTTATTTTCGGCTTCTTTTACTAAATCCTGAATAATCAATAAATCAGGATTTCGTACTCCATAATTAAGATGAATAACTGTATCTAGCTTAATATCAATAGCATACTGCAAAAAAGAGATAAAAGGACTAATTCCTGTTCCTCCGGCAATTAAAACTGTATCTTTATGTAAAGAATCATCGAAGTTAAAAATTCCGTAAGGTAATTTTATCCATGCTTCATCTCCAACTTTAAGATTATCAAACATTTTTGTAGTATACTCGCCAATTTTTGATACAAGAATATCTATAAATTGAGTTCTTGTAGGCGAATTTGCTATTGAAAAAACTCTTGATTCCGGCCAATTATAACTAGGATCATAAGCATCAATTGAGAAATGCAAAAACTGTCCTGCTTTAAAACTAATTCCTGGACGTAATGCTTCCAGCCTATAAAGACGTACATTTTCGGAGAAATATTGAATTTCTACAATTTTTACCGGTATTTTCCTAACAACAGCCATTTAAGCAAAAAATTCTTCGAATTTGTTTATTACATAATTAATTTCAGCTTCACCGTTTCCGGGATATAAACCTATGAAGAAAGTATTATTCATGATATAATCTGTATTTTTCAGGTCGCCAATAATTCTTTTTTCTACGCCTTCAAAAGCAGGTTGTCTAACAATATTTCCGGCAAATAAATTTCGTGTATGAATTTTATTCTGATTTAAAAACTGCACTAATTCATTTCTGGTAATTCCTGATTTTTCTTTTACAGTAATTAAAAATCCAAACCAAGAAGGTTCGCTGTTTTCAGTTGCCACCGGCAAAATAAGTTTATCTTCAAACTTCTTTAATCCATTGTAAATCAGTTTATAATTAGCTTTTCTTTTCTCAATAAATTCAGGTAATTTCTTTAATTGTTCAAGACCAACAGCAGCTTGCATATCGGTAGCCTTAAGATTATAACCTAAATGCGAATAAATAAATTTATGATCGTATCCAAAAGGCATTTTACCAAACTGCTGAGAAAATCTCATTCCGCATGTATTATCTTCACCAGAAGCGCAATAACAGTCTCTTCCCCAATCTCTAAAAGATTTAATTATTCTTGCTAATTCTTCATTATAACAAATTACGGCACCGCCTTCGCCCATTGTAATGTGATGAGCAGGATAAAACGAAAATGTTGCAATATCTCCGTAAGTTCCTGTAAGTTTTCCATCGTATTTACTTCCAAGAGCATCGCAATTGTCTTCAATTAACCAAAGATTATATCTTTTAGCAAATTCTGTAACAGTTTTTAAATCAAAAGGAATACCTAAAGTATGAGCAATAAAAATGGCTTTTGTTTTTGGTGAAATTGCTTGTTCTAGCATATCTGCCATTATATTGTAATTTCCAATATTTACATCTATAAATACAGGAACAGCATTATTTTGAATTATAGGTGCAACAGTTGTAGGGAAACCGGCAGCAACAGTAATTACCTCATCACCTGGTTTAACTCTTCTTTTACCAAGTTTTGGTGATGTTAAAGCAGACATTGCCACTAAGTTTGCCGAAGAACCGGAATTTACTAAAGCACAATCAGTTGCGTTAAACATTTTCGCAAATTCGTATTCAAATTCCTCTGCAAAACGGCCAGCTGTTAGCCAAAAATCTAATGAAGAATCTACAAGATTTACCATTTCCTTTTCATCAAAAACTCTTCCGGCATATCTAACAATAGATTTTCCTTCTTCAAAATCTTGTTTTGGAAATTTTGCTTTGTAATATTGCTTTGTAAGCTCTAAAATTTGTTCTCTTATTTCTTTTTCGTTCATTTTATTAGTTTTTTAAAGTATCAAAATCCACTTCCGCTATTTCAATAATTGAGAGAATCAAATTCTGAAATTGCAAATGCAGTTATATTCTGTTTTTAATTATAGAATTATGTGTTTTTTTAGACTTCTAATCCGTTATATTTTAGTTTAAACTCATTAAAACTCATTAAGTTATCGTCTCTTTCAGATAAAATCGGATTCTCAATAGGCCATTCTATATTTAAATCACTGTCGTTCCACTTAATACCTGAATCAAAATCTTTATTATAAAAATTATCGTGTTTATAAATAATATCACATTGCTCAGTTAATGTACAAAAACCATGAGCAAAACCTCTAGGAATAAATAAACTGTTTTTTGCTTTTTCTGATAAAATAATCGAAGTCCACTTTCCAAATGTTACTGAATCTTTTCTGATATCAACAACTACATCATAAATTTCACCTCTTATACATCTTATAAGCTTTGCGTCTGTATGAGGAGTATTTAAAAAATGGAGTCCTCTTACAGTTCCTTTTTGATTTGAGCTGGAATGGTTTTCTTGCACCCATTCTCTATTTAACCCTTTCTTAATCAGTATGTTTGAATCATAAGTTCTCATAAAAAAACCTCTATGATCTTCAAATGGATTATGCTTAATTTCAAAAAGCCCTTTTATTTCTTTTTCAATAATTTCCACTTACAGAATAATTAAATCCAAAATAATTCATTATCTAATTTATTCATCTTCATATGATGTTGAAGTTGCTTTAATCTAGTAAAATATCGACCATTGAATTTTTCATCATCCATACCATATTTCAGATATGCTTCATAAATTTCTTCAATTCCTTTTTTTAGAGTCCATTTCGGTTCAAAATTAGGAAGTTCATTTGCAATTTTATCAAAATTTACTCTGTACGACCTAGAATCGCTTCCATGTTCGCCTGTAATAACAACTTTGCAATTAGGAACAACTTCACCCACTAAATTTGCAATATCTCTTACTTGAAAATTTTCTTGAGTTTGTCCAACGTTAAATGATTTTTTATTAACACTTTCCTTAGGAGCTGCAATAACTGCAATAAAAGCTCTTGCAATATCTTCGGCATGAATTAATGGTCTCCATGGCGATCCGTCGCTCATAATTTTTATTTGGCCAGTTGTAACAGCCCAACCAACAAGATTATTTACAACTAAATCTAATCTTAATTTTGGTGAAATTCCATATGCAGTAGAGTTACGCATAAAAGTTACAGAAAAATCATCTGTTGCTAAAGGTAAAATATCCCTTTCTGAATAAACTTTTGATTTAGCATATGCTGTAACAGGGTTAAAATCAGCATCTTCAGCTAAAGCTTTATCACCATCTGCTATTCCATATAAACTACATGATGATGAATATATGTATTTTTCAACGCCTACTTTTTTTGCAAGTTTAGCTATTTCTATTGAAGCTAAATGATTTATATCAAATGTTAATTGTTCATCTAAATCGCCTAATGGATCGTTTGATAAAGCTGCTAAATGACAAATTGCATAAGCACCTTTTAAATCTTTTTCGTCAATATTTCTAGTATCTTTTATAATTTCTGTGAATCCTGTTTTAGCTGGATAAAATTCACAATCTTTCCCAAAATAATTTGTATCAATACCAACAACTTCAAATCCTTTTTCAAGTAATAACGGCACTAATATAGATCCAATAAATCCGGAGTGTCCGGTAACAATAATTTTTTTCATAAGTATATTTTTAATAAAATGATTTGTGATTTTTATTCCCAGATTTTCCAATCTGCCTTACCTGTATTCCAAAGTTTATTTAAATGGTTCAAATCTCTCACGGTATCAGCACATTCCCAAAAACCTTCGTGTCTGTATGTCATAACTTCGCCATTTGCTGCTAGTTGTTCTAATGGGCCAAATTCAAAATCACACTTTTCATCTGTACTTAATAAGTCTAATACTTGTTTACTAAATACCATGTACCCACCATTTATATATCCATTAGATGTTTGTGGCTTTTCTTCAAATGATAATACTTTACCATTTTCTTGAATTATTTCACCAAACATAGAAGGTGGCCTAACACCAGATATTGTAACTTTTTTACCATGAGATTTATGAAAATCTAATAATTCACTAATATTAATATTAGCTACTCCATCGCCATAAGTTAACATATTTACATCATCAAGATATTCTTCCAAACGCTTGATTCTACCTCCTTTTAATGTTTCAAGACCTGTATCCACAAGAGTTACATTCCAGTCATCATCGTTTGAATTATGATATATAATATTTCCTGAAGCTGTATTAACTGTGAAATCGTTATTACGATGTTTTATATTATAAAAATAATCTTTAATCACATTTCCCTTATAACCTAATGCAATTACAAAATCTGTAAATCCATAATGTGCATATGTTTTCATTATGTGCCAAATAATAGGTTTACCGCCTATTTCAATCATTGGTTTTGGAATAAGCTCAGATAAAGAGCCAAGTCTGGAACCATATCCGCCAGCTAGAATAATTACTTTCATCTAAAAATGTTTTTAGTTTTATAGTTTTAATTTGGCAAGCAAATTATTAACATTTTTAACACAAAAATTAAGAATATTATGTATTGAATAAATTATTTGATGAATGGTTATTATTTATGCTTAAGTTAAAAAACTCTTTTTTTTATTGAGTAAAATACTTTTTAGCTTAAATTAATATCAGAATATAAGCGAATATTTATAGCAAAAACAAACATAATTATGAGTAAATAAAGTACTTGAAAAAGCTTATTCTGAATAATTACTCTCTAAAATAATTAGATTAAATGAATTACATTAGATTATATTATTAAATTAAAACCTTTATAGTGGTATAATATATCAACATTTAACTAATTGATTTTCTGTCTTTTAATTCTAAAACTAAATCGCCAGTTGCAAAAATAATTGAAACAAAAAACACTTTTTCAGGATAAAATGAGAAAAAATCCCAAGTAAAGAAATAACCTGCAAGTATACCTAAAAAGCCTAGAATCAATGATATAAAAATGTTTTTATCTGTTTGATCGTATTCATTTTTTAATCTATACTTATTAAGTAAAAACAAATACCTAAAAAGAAAAAATAGAAAAACAGGAAACCCAATTATTCCATAAATTAATAATGTATTAATAAAACCTACGTCATTACTGTAAAATTGTCTCATATACTTCGACATTCCAACACCTAAAATAGGGCTATAGGCAAATCCTTTCATTACATGCGGAATATCTTCATCTATTCTTCCACTAAAAGTATCAGCATCTCTAACATTACCTGAAGATGCAGCATCTATAATTACTGAATATCTTGCATATATATTATTTAAAAAATCGGCTTCAATAAATCCGGAAGAAAAAATTGCTATTACTAATGCAGCACCAACAACACCCATTTGTATTGCAAACTTTATTCCTTTTTTAGACAAAAAGATATAACCAAATATTGCTACAATTCCAATAGTCATCCAACTTCTGGTGGCTGATAGGATAAAACTTGCAATTGGTAAAAAAATAGCGATTGAAGAAAAACCTGAGAAAATTTCATATTTTTTATTATTGCTAATTTGGAAACCGAATATTAATGTATAAAAAACGATTAATATTCCTTGAACAACTGCACGGATATCACCAGAAATACTATTTTTTACAAAAACACCAAGCATTGATGGATCAAGCATTGAAATAAATCTGCTTCCCATATTTATTACGTATAGTTGATCAAATACAATTAATATAGTTGGTGGAATCATTAAATAACCAAATTTCAGGATTTCTTCTTTACCGTTAATTAATCTCAAATAGGAGAAAATAATTCCATAAAAGAAGAACGATCTCATGGTGTTTATAAATGGTTTTATTTCAGTACCTAATAAAAAACTAACAGGTATTGAAATAATAATCATGTAAAATAAAAAAAACTCTAATGGCTTGTTTAATAAAAATTTAACTTTAACTTTTTTCCTGATTGCTTTAAAAATGGATATAAATAAAAATAAATCCATTGGTGTAAAACTAAATCCACTTATAACTGTATAAAATGGAAGTCTAAAATAAGCTTCTTGAGTTCTATTAACAAAAAGACTTGCTGGCGCACTTATTAGTATAAAAAAATAAGCAAACCAAAAATAATCCTTTTTTGATTTTATTGAAAGAGCTAATGGTATTATAAAAAACAAATCTCTAACAATTGGATTGGTAAAATACACAACAAACACTGAACCTAACAAAAGTGCCAGCATTTGAGCAAAATCAACAAAAACATCTCTTTTAAATGTATTTTCTTCCATTAATTAGTTTTAAAATAGTCTAAATACCAATCGATAAACTTATCAATACCATATTGAATACTTGTATTTGGTTTATAATTTAAATCTGTTACTAAATCTGTTACATCGGCTGAAGTTGCAGGTACATCGCCATCCTGCATTGGAAGCATCTGTTTTTCAGCCACTTTCCCAAGTTTTTTTTCAATTTCAGTAATAAAATCCATCAGCTTTACAGGATTATTATTTCCTATATTATAAATTTTATAAGGTGCTTTTGAACTAGATGGATCAGGATTTTTCCCAGACCAATCTTTTTTTCCTTCAGGTTTATTATCAATCACTCTAACAATTCCGTTAACAATATCATCAACATAAGTAAAATCTCTAATCATATTGCCATAGTTAAAAACATTAATTGGCTGATTATTTAAAATAGCTTTAGTAAAAATAAACAAGGCCATATCTGGTCTTCCCCAAGGTCCGTAAACAGTAAAAAATCGTAATCCTGTAGTTGGAATATTGTATAAATGGCTATAAGTATGAGCCATTAATTCGTTACTTTTTTTACTTGCAGCATATAAACTAATTGGATGATCTACATTATGATGAGTAGATAAAGGCATAGTTTCATTTAAACCGTAAACACTTGAGCTGCTTGCATATACGAGATGTTTAACATTATTGTGTCTAACTGCCTCAAGTATATTAATATAGCCGATGATATTACTTTCAATATACGCATAAGGATTTGTAATACTATACCTTACGCCAGCTTGAGCTGCTAAATTACAAACTACATCAAACTTTTCTTCTTTAAAAAGTTTATCAATTTGCTCCTTGTCTTCTAATTTTAATTTAATAAATCTATAATTATTATGTATTTCACTTTGAATTATTTTTGAATATTCAATATGATCTTTATTTATACCTTTTAATTTTAATCTATCATATTTAATATTAACATCGTAATAACTATTAATACAATCTAAACCAACTACTTCATCACCTCTTTCTATTAATTTTCTTGATAAATGGAATCCTATAAAACCTGCTGTTCCTGTAACTAAAATCTTCATTATTTCTTAAATATATTTAATAAATATTATAAAATTGATTAAAAATTTATTTACACCTTTGAAGTCATTCTCAACATAAACATAATTAAATTATTTCCTAAATTAATTTAACTCATTTATTAAAAAATTGAACTTTTCTTTTCAAATTTTTAATGTATTTGATTAACAATTAGGATTTTAAATAAATTGAAATTTAAATATAATACTTTACTAAGGATGTAAAAGTATTTTTTTGATAAAATTATAGTGAAAATTCAAATAAATTTTTAATTAATTCTAATTTTTGATGAATGGATAACGCACTTATTTAAAGTATTCAAATAGTAACACCAGATAAAAAAAATCAATGATTGAAATCACAAAAAACTAGTGATTATGACAATTTACAAACTATCTACTTTAAAATATTTCTTAAATTTGAAATCTAAAACTATAGACCAAATTAAATTATTAAACTAAATCAAACTATGAAAAGACTAGTTATAGCCTTTGCTTATATATTTGTATATTTAACAATTAAAGCACAAATAATTTCACCAGAAGCAATGGTTTCTTCAGGAGCAAGCTACAATAATTCTTATGCTCAAATAAGTTTTACTCTTGGCGAATTGCAATCTGCGACTTATAAAAATGACAATATTATACTTACACAAGGATTTATGCAATCTGACTTTTCAATTTCTACATTATCTAAATTTGAAAATAGCAAAAACTTTACAGTAAAAGTATTTCCTAACCCTGTAAAAGATAATCTAAATATCAAATTTGAATCAAATAACAATGAAAAACTTATAATTCAACTTTATGATATATCTGGAAAACAAATTTTAACTAAAACTTTAAAAGAAATAAATAAAATTGAAACGATAAATTTTGAAAAGTATAATAATGGAATATATATTTTAAAAACTATTTCTTCAACAAATAATTATTTTGAAACTTTTAAAATTATTTTCCAGAATTAATTATAAATAAATATTAATTATCCAAACAATAATCAAAATGAAAAAAATATTTATCCTAATAATATTAAGTTTTAGCACATTTTTAATTTCAAATGCACAGGTGCCAAATTCATTTAAGTATCTTGCTGTTGTTAGAAATTCATCAGGTGAAATAATTGGAAATAAAATGGTTTCACTTAAAATAAGCATTTTAGAAGGAAGTGCTGTCGGAAATCCAATTTATTCTGAGGTTTTTGAAACTACTACAAATGAATTTGGAGTAGTGTCTATAAGTATTGGAAACGGGATGACAGTTTTAGGAAATTTTACTAATATTTCATGGGGAACAAACTTTCATTATTTAAAAATCGAAATTGATATAGAAGGTAAAACAAATTATCAATTTATGGGAACATCACAAATTTTAGCTGTTCCATATGCCCTTTATGCACTAAATGTTCAAAATAAAGATGACGCTGATGCCAACCCAACTAATGAGCTGCAATATATTTCAAAAAACGGATCAACTGTAACTCTCTCTAATTCAGGAGGTTCTTTTACTGATGATGTTAATGATGCTGACCATGATCCTGATAATGAAATTCAGGATTTAGTACTAACAGGAAATACATTAAGAATTACCGACAATCCAAATGCAACACCTATAAGTCTTTCAGCCTATGTTGGCGAAAATACAGATGAGCAAACTCTATCAACAAATATTATTGATAACATTGTTCAACTTTCTATTTTAAGAGGAAATACAGTAAACATTACACTTCCAAATGATTTTGTAAGTAAACAATATGGAGGAACTTTTACAGGAAGTATTTATGCCAGCAATTTAAACGGTACAAACACTGGAGATATGACAGACAATCAAGTCCGCGATGCATATCAAAGAGCATATAGCTATTTTATGAATAGCAGCGACAGAAATGATTTAGATTTTCTTGCTTTATCAACAGGTCTTGCAGTTTCCGGCTCAAATGTGAATTTAATTGCTGCCAATGGTATAACAAGTCTTATTTTACCTGCTAATGGTACACTTGCAACAACAGATTATGTCAACAATAATACACTCGACAATATCCTTCAATATGGAAGAATTTTAGTCGGAGATATTTCAAATCATGTAAGCGATTTAGATGCTAGTCAAGATGGACAAATATTAATTGGAAACGGGTCTACTATTCGTTCAAGAGGTATTATAGGAGATGCAACTCTTTTAAACTCTGGTGAAATTACAATAACCCACATAAACGATCAAAACATTTCGTTAGGCGGTTCATTTACTACAACAACTGACTATATTATATTAAGAGCCAATGCAAACGGTTCAGATTTATATCTGCCAGAAAACGGAACATTAGCTACTACTGATAATATTGCATCTTTTTCAGGTAGCACAAATATAACAACACTTGGAACCATTACTACAGGAGTTTGGCATGGTACTGATATTGAACCAGATAGAATAAATTGGTCTGAACCTGAAGCTATTGGGAACACTACTGCTAATTCAGGTGCTTTTACATCGCTTTTAGCTGATGATTTTACTTTAAATAGTAGCACAGTTAGTTTAGGTGGTAATTTTTCTACTGCAAATGTGACTACTTTTGCT
>JAFGWC010000092.1 GCA_016937695.1 Bacteroidales bacterium | reverse complement strand
ATCAGGTGTTGCGCAAGATTTTACTTCGCCTGTTACTTACACTGTTACTGCTGAAGATTTATCAACTCAGCCTTGGACTGTAACTGTAAGCATTGCCACGGGTATAAATAATATTTCAAATATTAATTTCAAAGTTTATCCAAATCCGTTTAACGATGAAATTTTACTTGACGGAATTAGTCAGAATTGTAAAGTTAGTATCCAAAGTATTAATGGTCAGGTTTTGATTGAAAAAATTATTACAAATCAAGATAACAGAATTAATACACAATCTTTAAAAAGTGGTGTATATATAATTACTATCATTAATGATAATGGTAAACGCATTACTAAAAAAATGCTGAAAGAATAAGATTTCAAATATTTAGATTTTTATAAACCTCGGCAAATAACCGAGGTTTATTTTTTAGGCATAATAACAAAAATTATTAAATAACATAAGCTATTAACGTTAGAATTATTAAAAACACCAAACAACATTTTAAAACATGTAGTTTGGTGTTTTTGTATTGAAATGGATATTAAGATTATCACAAAAAAATACCTCAGCTTGGGGAAGCTGAGGAAAGGTAAATTCAATATTCATTCGGTAACTTTTATGAAAAAGGAAGAATATTAATCACTACAAATATACAAAAAAATATCGAGAAACTTGTACGCATACGTACATTTTTTATAAAAAAAACATTCTTTTTTTCGTATTCAACTGATTACCAGAAATATAAATAATCAACTGTGCTTTAAAAAAGTGTTCGTTTTCGTGCAATTTAAATTTTTAATCAATTTTAAAATTAAATATTTAAATTTGAAAAAAATTTAAGAAATTGGCAAAACAAATAAACATAGAAGAATTTTTAATAAAATCGGTAAATATTCCGATAATTGATGTAAGAACTCCTGCTGAATTTGAACATGCTCACATACCCGGAGCTGTAAATATTCCGCTTTTTACAAATGAAGAAAGAGCTATTGTAGGAACAAATTATAAAAAAAACGGGAAAGAAAATGCCGTTTTAGCAGGTTTAGAATTTGTGGGTCCAAAACTTGCCGATTTTGCGCGTTTAGCTAAAAAAACTGCCGTTGACAACAAACTTTTAATTCATTGTTGGCGCGGCGGAATGAGAAGTGCAAGCATGGCTTGGCTTTTCGAGACTGTGGGTTTGGAAATAGAAACTCTTTCGGGCGGATATAAATCTTATCGTCGCCATATAAAATCAAAATTTGCCGAAAATTATAAAATTGTTGTTCTTGGTGGTATGACAGGAAGCGGGAAAACAGAAATATTAAAAGAAATTGAAAAACTGGGCGAGCAATTTGTTGATTTAGAAGGAATTGCAAATCATAAAGGTTCGGCATTCGGTTCTTTTGGCGAAAAAAAACAAACAAGTACAGAGCAATTTGAAAACAATCTATTTGAATATTGGAAAAAAATTGACCCAAATAAATATTTATGGCTTGAAGATGAAAGCCAATCAATTGGTTATGTGAGAATTCCTGAAGAAATATACATTAAAATACGAAATAGTATAGTTGTTGAAATATCGGTTCCTAAAGCCGAAAGAATTAAATGGTTGGTTGAAGAATATGCAAATTTTGATAAAAAACTTCTGGAAAGCGCTGTTTTAAAAATATCAAAAAGATTAGGCGGTTTAAATACTAAACTTGCACTTGATGCAATTACTGAAGGTAAATTTGACATTGTTGCAGATATTACTCTTCAATATTATGATAAAGCATACCAATATGGATTATCTAAAAGAGAAAATAAAATTTTAAAAATTGGATTAGATAAAATCGACCATAAAGAAAATGCAAAAAAAATTATCGCCTTTTTTAATACCGAAGTTCTCCACACTTTAAATTTAAAGTAATTTCATCATTTTTTTTAAACAAAAGCTCTATTCAACTACATATATAGATATAAATGTTTGTTTTTAAATGTGTTAAATATTGAATATATTTATGAAATATTTAAGATTTTTATGTATTACTTCCTAAAACTATTTATTTATGAGCCAAAATAAAATAATAGAAACAATTGGTTATATTACCAAAGAAGAAAAATTAGCAAATCTAAAACATAATATTTTAACAAATATATTTGTTATTGAAACAATAGAAGCCTTTCCGGGATATCACGGAACAAACTTGCCTGAAGACAGTAAAGTACCAGAATTTATATTTTTAATTACCAAACAAAAATATTCAACCGAATTTGTTGCCAGAGCAAGTAAAAATATTTCAGAGTATTTTAAATACGGTATTGACATTGCAAAAGGCGAAATAAATGCTTTTAACACAAAATTGCCTTGTATAAGGCTTAGAAAATGTAAAAATTTTGAAAATTTACCTGAACTTGTTTCTTGCTTTAAAGACGAAGGTTTTAAATTTGCAAAAAGCCAAAATATTGATGACAACTGCATTATTCATGTTCTAATAAATTTTAATATTGAAGAAATTTCGGAAGGAATTTATAAAGATTTAGAAAAAGAAAACACTTTTTATTTAACTGTTCCTATGAAATTAAAATGGCAACAATTTAAAACTATAACCTTTCACATAAAAAACAATTTAGATAACAATAATTTTGATGCGGCTCAAGGCTTTTTCTATAGAAAAAACAACAACATTGAAGATGTAGTTCGTATTTACGATAAAGAAAGCAACATTAAAGCTTTAAGCTTAATAAAAGAAAAATATTTAAATGAATATAAAAAAGTTATTTTAAATAAATTTTAATTAAACATCAGCATAATTTTAAATATTAAGGTAGCATCACAAAAAAAACAAAGTTGCAAATTATAAATATCTTATAATTTGCAACTTACAGCATTTTGCAGATTTTTAAGCAATTAAAAATATCTATAGATTAGAGAAAACAAAAAACTATAAAATTTACACATTCTTTAAATAGTTATGCTCATTATCAAGCATATAAGAAAACTTTTCAAAAAAACCTTTTACATTTGTCAAACATATTAGAAATAATTCAAATATTTTTTTAATTTTGACCCTCTTAAAATTAGCGCAAATTTTAATTTTTCGCTACACAACTAACTTATTTTCAATTACTTATACACAAATAAGATTAAATTTATAAATTTAAGATTAATATATGATTAGATCAAAATTGCCAAATGTAGGTAAATCAATTTTTACAGTGATGACTGAAATGGCAAATAAATATAATGCAATAAATTTATCTCAAGGCTTTCCTGATTTTAATCCTTCATCAGAATTAATAAATCTTGTTAGTAAATACATGAACGAAGGGCACAATCAATATGCTCCTACACAAGGAATTCTTAGACTTAGAGAAAAAATATCAGCAAAAACAGAAGAGCTTTACGGCCAAAATTATAATCCGGAAACTGAAATTACCATAACTGCAGGCGCTACTCAAGCAATATTTATAGCAATTACAACTTTTGTACAAGAAGGCGACGAAGTTATTATTTTTGAACCGGCATACGACAGCTATGCTCCTGTTATTAAGGAAAATGGCGGAAAACCTGTTTATTTAAGCACTAAACTTCCTGATTATAAAATAGACTGGGAAGAACTGAATAAAATGGTTAATGCCCGAACCAGAATGATAATCATTAACAGCCCTCATAATCCATCTGGATCATTATTAACTGCCGATGGTGTTGAAAAGCTGATTAAACTAGTTACAGGAACTAAAATATTGATAGTTAGTGATGAAGTTTATGAGCACATAATTTTTGATGATAATAAACACGAAAGTTTAGCTAAATATCCTTCGCTTAGAAACAGAAGCATTATAGTTTCTTCTTTTGGAAAGACTTATCACGCTACAGGCTGGAAAATAGGCTATTGCATAGCTCCTGAAAATGTAATGGCTGAAATCAGAAAAATACATCAGTTTAATGTTTTTTCGGTTAATACTCCAATGCAAAATGCAATTGCTGACTATATCGACAATAAAGAAGCTTATCTAAATTTGAGCAAGTTTTATCAGGAAAGAAGAGATTTATTTTTAAGTATGCTTGAAGGTTCTGGGTTTAAATTTACACCAACAAAAGGTACTTACTTTCAATTGCTTGATTACAGCGAAATAAGCCACGAAAAAGATGTTGATTTTGCAAACAGATTAGTTAGCGAATATGGTATTGCAACTATCCCTGCATCAGCATTTTATCATGATAATTTTGATGCAAAAGTTTTAAGATTATGCTTTGCAAAATCTACCGAAACTCTTGAAAAAGCTACTAAAATTTTAAAAACAGTAAAAGCTTAAGTTTTAAAAATCAACATGTTAATTCACTGATTTACAGAACTTTTAATTATATAGTTGTAATCTTTTATTACTATTTGTAAAAATTCAATCGGGCTTAAATTTGTTTTAATGCCCGTTTTTTTTGTTACTGCATCAAAAGTTTTAAACAAATATTTGCTCCTTAATCCCGGATTTTGATTTTTTTTATAAAAATTAAGAACATCGTTTATTGTTGCAATATCTTTTTCTTCGAGCAATTCAACATTTTGAAATTTAAGTTCGTAATTATCAGGTAAAGTTTTATAAACAGAGCTATTTAAACTAAATGATTTTTTGATATTAATAACTGTTGTTCCTGCTGCTAAATCGCCTAACCTTTGTCCTTTACCGTTAATTGCTATTGTAACAATTGCAACAGAACCATAAAAAGGAATTTCGATTAAACGAAAAATCCAACGAATAAAATAATTCAAAATTGAAGCTTGAGAACCATCTTTTTTAACAACTTTTATTTTAGCCAGCATTTTGCCCAAACTTTGTCCCTGAAAAATATTTTCAAAAATAAAGCTATAAAAAAGCGCCGGTAAAAACAGAATTAAAATAACTGAATTGCTTTCAATTCCAAATATTCCAATAACCACAGCCATAAAAATTCCGTAAACAAATATCATTAAAAAATCGAATAATTGTGCTAAAATTCTATTTCCAATACTTGCTGCAGGATGTTCTATTTGAACATTTTGTGTTGTATTTACATGTATTTTTCCCATTTCTGAAATAACGCTTTCTAATTTAATTTATTTTTATTTTATACTAAAGATTTTGCATAAATAATCTATTTTTGTTAATTAGCAAAATATAGCTTTTTTCCAGTATTTTTTTGCTTTTCCAACATCAAATTTAATTTAAAAGCTTAAAAATATAATTTGCTGATATAAAAACACTTACAAAACATTTTAGATGAAAGAAATTGCTTTTATAAATTCAAATATCAACAGATGGAAAAAATTTGAAAAAGATATTGATTCAAAATTGGATAAAAATCCTGATGAAATTGCTGCATTATATATTCAAATTACTGATGATTTATCTTATTGTCGTACTTTTTATCCCGAAAGTAATACACTTTCATATTTAAATCAACTTGCAAGCAAAGCTCATTTAAATATTTATAAAAACAAAAAAGAAAACAAAAATAAATTAAAGATTTTTTGGAAATATGAATTTCCCTTAATTTTATATACCCATAAAAAATTCATTTATATTTCACTTATAATTTTTTTGATTTCTGCATTAATCGGTTCATTATCAGCCGCTAACGACAACACTTTTGTGCGTTTAATACTTGGCGATCAATATGTTGACATGACAATTGACAATATTCAAAAAGGCGATCCAATGGCAGTTTATAAACAAGCTATTCAAACAGATATGTTTTTAGCAATTACTTTTAACAACATTAAAGTTTCGTTTATGGCTTTTATAATGGGAATTTTTATTGCTTTTGGAACAGTTTATATTCTTTTGTATAACGGAATTATGCTTGGAAGTTTTCAATATTTTTTCTACGATTACGGATTACTAAAACACTCTGTATTAACTATTTGGATACACGGAACTTTAGAAATTTTTGCAATTATAATGGCCGGAGCTGCCGGTTTAATTTTAGGAAGCTCAATTTTATTTCCAAATACATATTCTCGTTTACAATCATTTAAATTTGGCGTAAAAACAGGAATAAAAATAATTATCGGCATAATTCCACTTTTTATAGTTGCAGGATTTTTAGAAGGTTTTGTTACCAGATATACAGAAGCGCCAAACTTTTTAAGAGCAGGAATTATTATTGCTTCTTTAATATTTATTGTTTGGTATTTTTTTATTTATCCAAATAAATTATACAAAATAAAAGCTTAAACCATATTAAATTATCATATATCAATTAGTTCGCATTATTTTTAAATTTATAATTATTATTTTTAGCTTTTTTTATTTTAAGCATAAAAATACTGACAAACCTTTTAACAATGACAGATAAATTCGGAATCATTCCAATTGAAAAATTATTACAAATAATATTAAATCAATACGATAAAAACAACAGCATTTTTGGAATACATAAAGATATATTTTTTAAACCAAATTTAAACGATAGTTTTCGCTCAAGGCGATTTGGACAATTACTTGAAAGCCCACTTGGTGTTGCTGCCGGACCACACTCGCAAATGGCGCAAAATATTATTGCTGCTTGGCTTACCGGCGCCAGATTTATTGAATTAAAAACAATACAAACACTTGATAATCTGGAAGTTTCGAAACCTTGTATTGATATGCAAGACGAAGGTTATAATTGCGAATGGTCGCAAGAATTAGAGATTAAAAATTCTTATGAGCAATATCTTGATGCATGGATTATCATTCATATTTTAAAAGATAAATTCGGCTGGGAAAATACCGAAATCGGCACTATTTTTAATATGAGCGTTGGATATGATTACAAAGGAATTTTGCAGGAAAATGTTCAATGGTTTTTCAATAAAATGTCAGATTCGTCGGTTGAATTAGAACAAAAATTAAACAGTATTAAAAATATTTATCCAAATATTGTAAATATTAAAATAAATCCTAAAATTTCTGATAATATAACTTTATCGACAATGCATGGTTGTCCGCCGGAAGAAATTGAACAAATTGGCGAATATTTAATTACAGAAAAAAAATTACATACTGCTATTAAGCTGAATCCCACATTATTAGGAAAAGAAACTTTAAATAAAATTATAAAAAATTCGGGTTTCGACACTCAAATTCCTGATGTTGCTTTTGAACACGATATAAAATATGATGTTGCACAAAAAATAATAAAAAAACTGCAATCAAAAGCCGAAGATTTGAATCTTCAGTTTAGCCTAAAACTAACAAATACGCTCGAAAGTTTAAATCATAAAAATATTTTTCCTGAAAATGAAAAAATGATGTATGCAAGCGGTAGAATTTTGCATCCAATAGCAATAAATGTTGCAAAAAAACTTCAAAATGATTTTGACGGAGAATTAGACATTTCTTTTTCAGCTGGTTTAGATGCTTTTAATATCGAAAAAGTTCTTCAATCTGGTTTATTTCCGGCCACGGTTTGCACAGATATTTTAAAACCTGGCGGATATGGAAGATTAAATCAGTATATTAAAAATATTAAAGGAATAAAATTAAATGAAAATACTGATAATCAATTAAATACACTAAATAAGTATGCTGAATCTGTTTTACTTGATAAAAAATATCAGAAAACATATTTGAATGAACAAAGTATAAAAACAAAAAGAGAACTAAATACTTTTGATTGTATTCATGCACCTTGCGTTGATACTTGTCCAACAAATCAAAGCATTCCTGATTATATGTATTACACTTCAAAAGGTGAATTTGATAAGGCTTTTGAAGTAATAAAGCAAACAAATCCTTTTCCGCATACAACAGGAATGGTTTGCGAGCATAATTGTCAAACAAAATGCACAAGAATAAATTACGATAACTCACTGCAAATCAGAGAAATAAAACGATTCGTTTCAGAAAATGCTAAATCTTTAAACATTAACAACAAAATTGCCGATAACAAATTAAAAATCAGCATTATAGGCGCAGGACCATCAGGACTTTCATGTGCTTATTTTTTACGCAAAGCAGGTTTTGATGTAAATATTTTTGAAGAAAAGCAAAAACCCGGCGGAATGGCTGATGCTGCAATTCCAAATTTTCGATTAACTGCCAATGATATTGATATCGACATTAAAGAAATTGAAAAATTGGATGTGAAAATCAATTATAACTATAAAGTTGATGAAGAAAAATTTACTGAATTGCAAAAGAAAAGCGATTTTGTATATATAGCTGTTGGTGCCCAAAAAGCAAGAGATTTTAATATACAAGGCGCTGATAATGAGAATGTTTTAAATCCGCTTGAATTTTTATATAATGTAAAATCGGGAAATAAAAAAAATATTGGAAATAATATTGCAATTATTGGCGGCGGAAACACTGCAATGGATGCAGCCAGAACAGCAAAACGCTTGATTAACAGTAAAGGAAAAGTTACAATTTTTTACAGACGAACAATAAAACAAATGCCCGCAAATTACTTCGAAATTGAAGAAACTATTAACGAAGGAATTGAAATAATTGAACTTGCTGAGCCTTTAAAAGTTGAAAATTCAACAAACGGAAAACTTTTTCTTACTTTATCGAAAATGGAACTTGGCGAAAAAGACGCAAGCGGAAGAGCCAGACCAGTGAAAATTCCAAATTCTGAATTTAAAATTGAAATAGATACAATAATTCCGGCTGTTGGCCAAGATATTAATATCGATTTTATATCAGAAAAAAAATTAGCAACAAGAAAAAACAGCTACGAAACTCAAATCAACAATTTATTTATTGGCGGAGATGCTTTAAATGGCGGAGTTTCTGTTATTGAAGCTATTGGCGACGGAAAAAAAGCAGCTCAGGAAATTATTAATAAATCAAATATAAATTTCGATACAAATTTTAAAGAAAAAAGAAAAGAACAAGAATTAAACGAATTAATGATAAAAAAGACAGAAAAGAAATTTTCTGTTAAAACAAAAGAAGCGGAATTTGAAATCAGAAATAATTTTAATTTAATCAGTTCTACATTAACAAAAGAAGATGCTATTGAAGAAGCTTCGAGATGTTTGTTATGCGATGAAGTTTGTAATATTTGCACAACAGTTTGTCCGAATTTAGCTTTCCATTCGTTTGAAATTCAGCCATTTAGGCACAATTTAAAGAAAATCATTGTAAACAATTCGGCAAATAAAATTATTGATGATAAATCTTTTGAAATAAAACAAAAATATCAAATACTTCATATTGCCGAATGGTGTAATCAGTGCGGAAATTGCGAAACATTTTGTCCAACATCAGGCGCACCTTATAAAGAAAAAGCACATTTGCATTTAAGTAAAAACAGTTTTGAAAACGATAATGAAGGATATTTTTATGAAAATCTAAAAGATTATCAAATAATTTATCAAAAATCTGATAATAAAGTAAATACATTAAAACTTTACGCTAATTATTATATCTTTGAATCCCAAAAATTTGAAATAAAAATTAATAAATCTGATTTTAAGATTATTGATTTTAAGATAAAAGAAAAAGAAATTTTTGAAATATCTGTACAAAAAGCAGCAGAAATGAGCGTTGTTTTAAAAGGTGCTGCTTCTTTTTTTATTAACTAAAAATAAAAAAATAAGCCACAAATTCACGAATAAAAAAAAATCAAAAACATTAAATAATAACTTATGATAAAACCAATTGACAAAATCACAAACGAAAAAGCGTTAGAAAATGCTATCAAAAGATATCGAGAAAAAGGAATAATCCTTCCAACTTTTGAACAACAAAAAAATCCGGAATTAATTCCTGAAAAAATAAAAGCTAAACTTAAAAATATTGGTTTATGGGATTTTAATCCTTTAAATCTTTACAGAATCACTTGGAAAAACGAGCCTAAAGAATTTGGCGGCTTATTCGGAAAACCAAATTACATCGAGATTCCGAAAGAAATTACAGGAGTTGATGCAAAAATAGTTTTGTTAATTGGAAAATGGTTTCCAACAGGCGCGCACAAAGTTGGTGCAGCTTATGGTTGCCTTGCGCCAAGAGTTACAACAGGCGAATTTGATCCTTCTTTTCATAAAGCAGTTTGGCCATCAACCGGAAATTACTGCAGAGGAGGCGCTTTTGATTCAAAGTTAATGGATACAGAAGCAATTGCAATTTTACCGGAAGAAATGAGTAAAGAAAGATTTGATTGGTTAAGAGAAATAGCCAAAGCTACTGTTATTGCAACTCCGGGAAGCGAATCGAATGTTAAAGAAATTTATGATAAATGTTGGGAATTAAAACGAACAAGAGATGATGTTGTTATTTTTAATCAGTTTGATGAATTTGGAAATGCTGCTTGGCACTATAATATAACCGGAAATGCAATAGAAGAAGTATATAATTTAGTTAAAACCGATAAAAGCGAATTTGCAGCTTATATTTCTGCAACAGGCTCGGCCGGAACTATTGCCGCAGGCGATTATTTAAGAACTAAACATCCTCATTTAAAGGTAGTTGCATCAGAAGCTCTTCAATGTCCAACAATACTAAGAAATGGTTTTGGTGCTCACAGAATTGAAGGAATTGGCGATAAACATATTCCTTGGATTCATAATGTTAAAAATACTGATGCTGTTACAGCTATTGACGATGAAGATACAATGAGAATTTTACGCCTTTTTAACGAACCTGAAGGAAAAAAATATCTTATTTCATGCGGTATTGATAAAGATTTTGTTAATTTATTATCTTTATTAGGAATTTCTAGTATTGGAAATTTACTTTCGGCAATAAAAACTGCAAAATATTTCGAAATGACTTCTGATGATGTAATTTTTACAATTGCAACTGATAGCGAAGAAATGTACAGCTCGCGTTTAGTAGAATTAAACACACAAAGAGGCGCTTACACTCAACTTCAGGCTGCAAAAGACATGGAAAAATGCATTTTTGGTCAACATACTGATAATATGCGCGAATTAAATTATAACGACAGAAAAGCCGTTCATAATTTAAAATATTTTACTTGGATTGAGCAACAAGAAAAAGAACTTGAAGATTTGAACCAATTATGGTACGATCGCAAAATTTGGGACACAATGTTTAATCAAGTTAATCGTTGGGACGAATTAATTAATGAATTTAATGAAAGAACAGGTTTATTGAAAAACTTGTAAATTGCACATAAAAAAACCTCACAGCGTCTTTTAGACATGTGAGCGTTTTTTTAGACATGTGAGCATTTTTTTAGACATGTGAGCATTTTTTT
>JAFGWC010000091.1 GCA_016937695.1 Bacteroidales bacterium | reverse complement strand
TTGTGTTTAAAGAAAAGTGCGATTTATTGATTTTTAAATTAAGGTTTTGAGCTTGCTTAGCAAAAAGCTCTCTTATTAAATCTAAAACTCCTGAATAGCTTACCGGAGTTGACAAAATTGATTTTTTCGGTAAATTTTTATCAACTATAATTATTTTATCAAAATTATTATGGATAACAAAATTTTGACAGTTTATAGCCTTTTTATTTTGTAATGATTTTTTAATAACATCAATCAGCAAAGAAGATTTTCCACTTCCTGAAACTCCTGTAATCACGTTAATACAAGAATCATAAATATCAAAACTTATTGATTTTAAATTATTTGCATTAGCATTTTCAACGGATATTATTTTATTATAAATTTTATTGTAATTTCTATAAATATTTGAGTTGTTATTTTTTAAGTAACTAGCTGTTAATGAATTCTTTGACTTAAGTAAATTATCAAAATTTCCTTCAAAAACAATATTGCCTCCATACTCTCCTGCTCCCACTCCCATATCGATAATATAATCTGCATTTCTGATTATTTCTTCATCGTGTTCAGCCACAATAACAGTATTTCCTAAATCTCTTAATTCTTTGAGTTTTATTATTAATTTTTCATTATCTGTTGTATGCAAACCTGTTGTGGGTTCGTCTAAAATATAAGTAATTCCTGTAAGTTCAGTGCCAATCATTCCGGCAAGGCGAATACGTTGCGATTCGCCGCCGGATAAACTATTGGTTAATCTGTTCAATTTTAGATAATCTAAACCAAGATTTGAAATAATATTTAAACGCTTTAAAACTTCAATAGAAATCTTCTTAAATATTACTTTTTCATTTACATTAAAATATTTATCAGTTTGGTTAAAAAATATAATTGTCTGATTTACAGACAATTTTGTTAAATCAGATATGTTTTTGTTCAATATTTTTACTGATAAAGACAAATTATTCAATCTTTGGCCTTTGCATGAATTGCAAATTACTTTTTTCATTAAAGGCAAAATCTGTTCAGCCTTATTATCAGCTTGTTTTCTATTAAATTCTTCTAAAATATAAGCAGAAAAACCAATCCATTTAGATTTAAAATTATGATTACCGGAATTATTTCCTCTTTTAAAATTCCAGACAACATCAAACATTTCATCTTTGCATCCTAAAAAGGCAATTTCTTTATACTTTTGCGCTAATTTTTCCCATGGAATTGAAAAATCGATATTTTTACTAATTGCAACTGCCTGTAATATAGCAATATACTGTCCATTTATATCTGAATAAAATTTTCCCGTTTTAGTGGCATTCATTGCTCCATCAAAAATAGATTTTTCGGGATTAGAAATAATTTTTTCTTCATCTGGAAAATAATTAAAACCTAAACCTTGGCATTTATTACAACATGCATGAGCTTGATTAAATGAAAAATGACCAGCAGTAAACTTATTTGCTTTTTCGGGAAATTGCATTTGCGCAAATCTTGAAAAAAGCAATCTGTAATAATCGTAAATTTCGGTAATTGTAGCTATAGTTGAGTATTCGTTTGCATTTAACTTCCTCTGTTGCAATGCAATAGCCGGACTAAGTCCGTTTGCACTTTCAAAACCGGCTTTTTTATTGTTTGGTAATTTAGTACGAAAATAAGTAAAGAAATTTTCATTAAAAAGCCTTTGACTTTCGGAATAAATCGTGTCAAAAATTAAAGAAGATTTTCCGCTTCCTGAAAGTCCACAAACAACAATAAGTTTATTCAAAGGCAAACAAATGTCGATATTTTTCAAATTATTTGTTGTAACACCTTTAAAATCAATCGATTTAGTAATATCAAGTGTTTTTTGAATTTTAATTTCTGTTTTATTGTAATAATTATTTAAAGCTTTGGCAGTTAAGGATTTTTTACAATTGATTAAATCTTGTGGTGTTCCTTCAAAAACAATATTTCCACCATTTTTAGCTCTTTGTGGTCCTATATCAATCACATAATCAGCAGATTGTATAAAATACAGATTATGCTCAATTACAATTATAGAATTTCCGGTATTGATTAATTTATTTAATGCTTTTAAAAGAACATCAATATCATGAAAATGCAAACCTCTTGTTGGTTCGTCTAAAACGAATAATGTTTTTCCTTTAGATTGTTTGGCCAATTCGGCAGCTAATTTTATTCTTTGCGATTCGCCACCGGAAAGAGAATTAGAGCGCTGACCAAGTTTAATATATCCAAGACCTAAATCTGATAAAACATTTAAAATATCAATAATATTTTTTTCGCCTTTAAAAAATTCAATAGCTTGATTAACAGACAATTCCAGAACATCAAATATATTTTTATCATTATATTTAATATCTAAAACATTATCTAAAAATCTTTTTCCGTTGCAATCCGGACATAAATATTCGACATTTGAAAGAAAGTGCATTCCTGTTTGAATATATCCAGCTCCCAAACAAGTTTCGCATCTCCCTGCTTTTACATTAAATGAAAAATGAGATTTTGTAAGTTTATTTTTTTTTGATTCTTCAAGATTTGAATATAAATCTCTTATTTCATCAAATAATTTAGTATAAGTAGCCGGGTTACTTCTTGGAGTTTTACCAATTGGAGATTGATCTGCTTCTATTATTTTATCAATATTTTCAATTCCGGAAATTTGATTAAATTTACCAAAATCGATATCTTTTTTATTTAATTTATGATTTAAATAATTAGCTAATGTATATTTTATTAAACTTGATTTTCCGGCACCGGAAACACCAGTAACTACAACCAACTGATTTAAAGGAATATCAATATTTACATTTTTCAGATTTCGTGAATTTGCACCTTTTATGCTTAAAAACTTATTTGCATTTTTTTTATTTTTAAATCTAAAATGCTCTTTATCAGATAAATATCTTGCTGTTTTGCTTTCTGGGAAATTATTGTAAAATTTATTCCAATCTGGTTTCCAAGCCTGATAAATTAAATTACCGCCATTAATTCCTGCATCCGGACCTAATTCAATAACATAATCGGCAGAATTAATAATTTGTTTATTATGATCAACAGCAACAACAGTGTTTCCGTTATCTCTTAATTCGAATATTTTAGCTAATAATTTTTCTAAATCATAAGCGTGCAAACCGGCTGCTGGTTCATCAAAAATATATAAAACTCCACGCATTGAATTGCTAATTTGAGAGGCCAGTTTTAACCGTGATGCTTCGCTACCGGAAAGACTTTCAGCATTTCTATTTAAACTTAAATATGATAAACCCAAATCTGATAATATTTCTGATTTTTTTATTATTTCGCCGGTTATTTTTTTAGCTAATTCCTGATTCTCAGATTCAAATTTGAGATTTCTAAAAAAACCAATTAATTCTTCTATCGAAAAACTTAATATTTCGGCTATATTTTTATTTTTAAATTTAACAGATAAAGCATCTAAATTAAATCTGCTACCAGAACATTTATCACATTTATTAGTTTTTACAAAGCGTAAAATATTTTTATTTCTATCTCTTTTTAAAATTTCTTCCATCACAGGAATAATTCCTTTGTAATAACCTTCTTCACGTGGTTTTGCAGTAATTCCTTTCCATTTCATTCTGGATTCCAAAGCATGCTTACCATATAAAATTTTAATTTTATCGCTTCCAAAAAGTACTATATTCTTCTGATAATCAGTCAAATCCTTCCACGGAATATCAACAGAAAAACCTTCTGAATTACATACTTCATTCATTACGTCAATTGTAACTTGCGAATATATTGTATAACCGGAAGGCGTTGTAATCACAAGAGCTCCTTCGCGCAATGTTTTATTTTCGTCTTTAATTAATGATTTAGAATCAATTTGCTCAACAATTCCAATTCCTTTGCATTTTTGGCATTGTCCTTCAGGTTTATTGAATGAGAATAACGATCTGTTAATTTTTAACTCTTTATTATCAGATTTTCCTAATCTGGCAAACAATAATCTTATTAAAGAATTTAATTCTGATATTGTTCCTACAGTTGAACGAATTGAGCTTGTATAATTTTTTTGTTCTAATCTTATTGCAGGCCTTAAACCGCTAATATGCTCAACATCAGGTCTGTTTAATTTATTTAAAAATTGCCGTGCATAAACCGAATAAGTTTCAAGATAACGTCTTTCAGCATCTTTATAAATTACATTTTCTGCTAAAGTAGATTTTCCAGAACCCGAAACACCTGTTATTACAGTAAATTTGTTATGAGGAATTTCAATATCAATATTTTTTAAATTATGATGATTTACTCCTATTAATTTAATAAAATCCATTTCAATAAATAAATTAAAAATGTAAAGTTAAAATGGAAAGTCAAAAATGGAAAATTAAAAATTGATTATTCGTAAAATAATAATTAAATAAATTACTTGATAAATATTTAATATTTTCAAAAATTAATTTTTTAAGTAATTTTGATATCTAAAAATAAAAAAAATGGAAAAAGACTCAAAAATATATGTGGCAGGACACAATGGACTTGTTGGAAGTGCAATTTTAAGAAAATTGAAAGAAAATTCTTATTCAAATTTTGTATTTACACCATCAAATGAATATGATTTAACAAATCAGCAAATAGTAATAAACTTTTTTGAAAAAGAAAAGCCTGAATATGTAATTTTAGCAGCTGCAAAAGTAGGCGGAATTGTTGCCAACAATACATACAGAGCGCAATTTATATACGAAAATCTTCAAATTCAGAATAATATTATTCATCAATCATATAAATTTGGTGTAAAAAAATTACTCTTTTTAGGAAGTTCGTGTATTTATCCAAAAAATAGTCCGCAGCCAATGATTGAAGATTACTTACTAACTGATATTCTGGAATATACGAATGAACCTTATGCAATTTCAAAAATAGCAGGAATAAAAATGTGCGAAAGTTACAATTTACAATATGGAACAAATTTTATATCTGTTATGCCAACAAATTTATACGGACAAAATGATAATTTTGATCTGGAAAAATCGCATGTTTTACCTGCAATAATTCGTAAAATATTTTTAAGTAAATGCTTAAATTCAAATAATTTTGATTTAATAAGAAAAGATATAAAACTAAGGCCAATATCCGGAATTTCTGCAGAAAGTACAGATAATGAAATAATTAAGAAATTTGAAGGTTTTAACATTTTTAAAAATAAGCTAATACTTTGGGGAAGCGGAAATCCAAAAAGAGAATTTTTACATTCTGACGATTTAGCAGATGCATGTGTTTACTTAATGGAAAACATTGATTTTAAAGATATTACAAAATTAAAATTTAATATTTCAGATTATAATAAATTTAAGAATTATGAAATTAGAAATACGCATATAAATATTGGCTCCGGCACCGATTTAAGTATTAAAGAATTAGCTGAAATGATAAAGAAAATTGAAAATTATGAAGGAGAAATATTATGGGATACAACAAAACCTGACGGAACTTTTCAAAAATTGCTTGATACTTCGCTTATAAATAATCTTAACTGGAATTATAAAATAAAACTTGAAGATGGAATAAATAAAGTATATGAAAATTACATAAACAGCTTATAATAAGCTAATTATAATTTCACATATCTATATTCTATCAAAGGTAAAATAAATTTTAAAATTTTATCCACCGATTCTTGAATTGTAAGTTTATCTGTACATACTTCAACATCAGGGTTTTTTGGAATTTCATAAGGAGAACTTATGCCTGTAAAGTTAGGAATAAGTCCTTTTCTTGCTTTTTCGTATAATCCTTTTACGTCTCTTTTCTCACAAACTTCAATTGGCGCATTAACAAAAATTTCAATATAATTTTCAGCTCCTATTATTTCTTTGGCGATATTTCTCATATTGTCAGTCGGACTAATAAATCCGTTAATTGCAATAATTCCGCAATTAACAAAAAGCTTAGAAACTTCGGCTATTCTTCTAATATTTTCGCGCCTGTCTTCTCTTGTAAAAGTCAAATTATTATTAATTCCTGATCTTATATTGTCGCCATCTAAAATTTGAGTTAAAAATCCTTTATTAAAAAGTTCTTTTTCTAAAGCAAGTCCAAGCGTTGTTTTTCCTGAACCCGATAATCCGGTAAACCAAATTACTTTTGCTTTTTGTTTTAAAAGTTTTTCTTTATCTTCTTTTTGTAAAATTCTGTCAAAAACAGGAAAAATATTTTCAGGCATATTATAAATTTAAAATTTCTACTAAATAATATAAAATAAAATAAAAATGGAAATCTTCAATATACGAAAATTTCCATTTTAAAAATTAAAGAAAATTTGAATAAAATTATAAACTCCAATAATCGATATTTTTAATTTTATTTCTATAAATTCCTTTTATGTCAACTAAAATTCCATCTTTATTTAAAAGTGAATTAAAATATTCTTCATTATATTCAGAAAACTGCTCATGATTAACAGCTGCAATAACAACATCATAATCATTTCCATGATTTTTACATAATTCGATATTATATTCTGCTTTAACTTCATTAAAATCAGCATAAGAGTCAATTGTATCTACTCTAACCTTATAAGATTCAAGTTCTCTTACTAAATCCACAACTTTAGAATTACGAATATCGCTAACATTTTCTTTAAAAGTAATTCCCATAACTAAAACTTTGACAGTTCTAATATCTTTATTTTTATTCAGTATTTTCTTAACAATTTGCTTAGCAATATATCCTCCCATTGAGTCGTTAACAAAACGTCCTGAATTTATTATTTGCGCATGATATCCAAGTTGACGAGCTTTATAAGTTAAATAATAAGGATCAACACCAATACAATGCCCTCCAACTAAACCGGGAAAAAAGTTTAAAAAGTTCCATTTTGTTCCGGCAGCTTCAAGCACTTCGTAAGTGTTTATTCCAATTTTATTAAAAATTATTGAAAGCTCGTTCATTAGAGCAATATTTACATCACGTTGAGTATTTTCAATAATTTTAGCAGCTTCTGCTACTTTAATTGAGCTTGCTCTATAAACTCCGACTTTAATTATTAATTCATAAGTTTTGGCAATATTTTCAGAAGATTCTGAATCACAGCCAGATACAACTTTAACTATACTAGTAAGAGTATGTTTTTTATCGCCCGGATTTATTCTTTCCGGCGAAAAACCAACTTTAAAATCATCAACAAACTTTAAACCTGATTCTCTTTCAAGTATTGGAACGCAATCTTCTTCTGTACATCCCGGATAAACTGTTGATTCAAAAACAACATAATCGCCATTTTTCATTACTTTTCCTACAGTTTCACATGCTTTTAGCAATGGAGTTAAATCCGGTTGTTTATGGTCATCTATAGGAGTTGGCACAGCAACAATGTAAAAATTGGCACTTTTTAAATCATCAATATTTGCTGTAAACAAGATTTCTGTATTATTAAATTCGGAAGAATCTAATTCGTTACTTGGATCAATTTTTTGTTTCATTAAATCTACTCTGTCTTGTTTTATATCAAAACCAATAACAGATGTTTGTTTTGCAAATTCAAGAGCAATAGGCAATCCAACATAACCTAATCCAATTACAGCAATTTTATTTTCTTTATTTTTAATTTTATCAAACATTTTATTATAATTTTAGTTTTAAAGTTTATTTTTTTGCAAAAGGATGATAATCACCTTTTAAACCGATAGGTTCAGAATTTCGTATTTTGTAAACAGTTTCAATACTTTTTCTGGCTTGGTTTAATCCAAAACCATTTCCTTTTATTATTTCTTTATAACTTTCGGTATGTAATTCGGTAAATCCGCAACTAAATTCTATTTCATTTCCATCAACTGTAATTGAACGATAAGTTCTTAATCCATTAATTTTCAAATCATTAGGAACAGAATTATAATCAAGACTTAAAAACCATCTAACTCTAGCTCTTTCGAGCTGTAAGTATCCGGCAGCTTTATCTTTTTCAGATAAATGAACTATATTTTCTTTTACATCACCAAAAATCCAACTTAGCATATCAAAAAAATGAACTCCAATATTTGTTGCAATTCCTCCTGATTTTTGTAACTCAGATTTCCAGCTTATAAAATACCAATGTCCTCTTGAAGTGATATATGTTAAATCTATATCATAAACTTTATCTTTTGGTCCTGCTTCAATTTGTTGTTTTAATTTAATTATATTAGGATGCAATCTTAATTGAAGAATATTGTATATTTTTTTTCCTGTTTCTTTTTCTATTTCGCCTAAAGCATCAATATTCCATGGATTTAGAACAAGTGGCTTTTCGCAAATTGCATCTGCATTTTGTTTTAATGCAAAACGTATATGAGAATCGTGCAAATAGTTTGGTGTACAAATACTTACAAAATCTATTTTTTGGCCTGTTCTTCTTAATTTATCAATATGCCTGTCGAATCTTTCGTACTCAATAAAGAAATCGGCATTAGGAAAATAGCTGTCAATTATTCCAACACTATCAAATTTATCTAAGGCGGCAATAAGTTTATTATTTGTGTCCTTAATTGCACGCATATGTCTAACGGCAATATAACCGGCGGCTCCTATTAACGCAAAGTTTTTCATTAAAAAAGTGTTTGTTTTTGTTTATTGGTTATCAGCAAACAAAAATATGAATTATAAGTTCACTAAATAAGAAGATGAACTAAACTTTGTTTAAATTGCTGTTTTATTACTTAAATAAAACATTAAATGTGATGAAATTAAAAAACAAAGTAAATTTAATCGGCCTTTTTAAAAACTTCGAACATTGAATTTGTATAAACTTTTAAATATTTTTTTTCAATAACTATATTTTTATAGAATTTATAATTTATACTATCGTTTTTTGCAAGCGGTTTATCGTGTTTTTTTATCCAATGATGAATTCTGGGATTTTTTAAAGGAAAAATGAAATAATCAATATCTTTTTTTTTATTTATATTTTTAAATTCTGTTTCCGGTTGTTTCCATAAATCGTATGTATGATATTTTTTATCTAAAATAAAATACAACATTTGAATTGTAGTAACACACATTATTGAATTATCTTTACTAACATTGCTTTTCAGAAAATGATATAATGAATCAACAACTTCAACTTTGCTTTTTTCGCTTTTTATACCTATCAAAGGTCTGCTTTGGAAATAAGTTGTAATTTTTTCTCTTGGATAATCTCGATAAATATCTTTTGGTTTATTTTCATTTATCAATAAAAAAATAAAAATTAATATTGATAATATTGAAATGTGAAAATTATATTCAATATTATTAAATTTTAATTTAACCGATTTTAAAAGTAAAATAAAAGCACTAATAGAAAATATTCCTGCGCCTGAAGCCAATAAAATTCGGATACCGTTATTTGAGCCAAAAAACGAAATAAAAAATAAAATTATGCTGAAAAATAAAATCGAAAAATCGTTTTTATAATTATCAGAAAATATAAGATATAATAATAAACTTGCAACTCCAATTGCATATATCATATATTTCCATTTTTCATATTCATATATTTCAATTGTAAAATATAATCCAAACCAAGCAAAAAGTACTAGAATTAATATTTTAAATATTTTTAACTTTACTTTTTTAATTATTAAAGCACTTATTATCAACCATATAGAAACATAAAAGCTTTTTGAAAAAATCAACCATAAATCGTTTTTGTATAAATCCCATAAATATGAAAAAGAATGTGTTGAATTTGAATTAGCATTTTTTTTTGCAGTTCTAAAAAGATGAATATAAAAATCGTCTAAACTTTTTGTATAAATCAATATTAAAATACTGAAAATCAAAGCAATAAAAACACCTGCATATACATATATGTTTTTAATTATAAATTCTGAGAATTTATTTTTTTCAAGTACATTTATAATTAAAAAATAAAAAAAAGGATAAGCCAAAAATAATCCCAAAGTAATTTTACTAACTGTAGCTAATAAAATCAAAAATCCGGAAATTATTAATATTTTATTGTTTTTTTTAACAAATGCAAGAACAAAAAAGTAGATGCTAATTAATAATATTAAAGTGGATATATTATGATAATTTATAATTTGTAATCTACCACTGTATGAAATTAAACTTAATGCAAAAACACTAATAAAGGCTTCAATTTTATCGAATCTAAATTTTAGTATTTTAAAACTAAAAACAGCCATTAAAGCAACTACAATTGAATACCCAAATCGTACCCAAATCAAACTTGGTGTTCCTAAAACGCTTAACCTCAATTTATTAAGCAATGTTGATCCCCAAATTTTATCGATATTATATGACCACATACCATGTGTCATAAACCATGATTTTGAAAGCATATAGCCTTCGTCGGTTATGTCAAATCCCTGTGGAATCCAATATATTGTATATAAAAAAGTTATAATAAATAATATCCACGAGTTAAAAATTTTTGAATAGTTTTTTCTATAAAAAAAGAAACTAGAAAAGATAAATAATACAGATATTATCCAAAATATAGTATAAAAATTCTCTAATATCGATTTTATCATTTATTAATAATTTATTTTATAACTCTTTAATTATTTTTGCAGGACTACCATATGCCATAACATTTGCAGGTATTGGTTTTGCTACTAAAGAACCTGCTCCAATAATTGTATTTTCGCCAATTTCAACATTATCGATTATTGTTGAGCCGGCACCAATTGTAACATTGTTTCCAATTTTTATTTTTCCGCAAACAGTTACGCCCGGATTTATATTAACAAAATCACCAATTTGGGTATGATGTCCGATACTTGAATTTCTGTTTATATTAACAAGGTTTCCAATTTCTGCAAATGGTGCGATTGTAACTCCAGGTCCAATTAATAATCCATTTTATAATGTTTATAAAAAAAATCAAAGATTTTAATTCTGGTTTCTTTTCCATTAGCAGCTATATATACCTTATTATCAGCATTATAATTCCAATCTGCATGAAATAATTCGTTAATAAATTCTAGTTTATTTAAATAAGGAATATTTCTGTCTTTATTTTCCTCTTGTTTAATATTGCTAACTATTTCAATCCTTATTGCATTATTATATTTTTCGTAAAGTATATCAAGAATTATAGATAAAGCAACATTACAATGACCTAAAATAGTAACAGATTTCATATTTTATCTTTTTGAATTATAAAATCCTAAATTACCAAAATCTTTCGATTTCATTATTTTTCGTTCATGTATTTCGGCTAGTTTATGAATTTGCTTAATAAAATCAATATTTGAAGCCTTTTTTGATTTATTTTTATCATAAAAAATATTATCCTCTAAACCAATTCTAACTCCGCCTCCAATTGCTATTGCAATTGAGTTAGCTTTTAATTGAGAATCGCCAAGTCCGGCTAAAGCCCAATATGTATTTTCGGGAAGTTCGCTAATAGCAGCTCCTATATATGATAAATTCGGCTGCATTCCGGCAATATTTCAAGTAAAATATTAATGTAATAAGGTGGTTCCAATATTTTTTTCTTTATCAAATATTTTTGATAATTTATCATTCCGGAATCAAAAGCTTCCAGCTCTGGTTTTACACCTAATTCTTTCATTTTTTCAGCAAGTTTAATAATCATTTCAGGAGAATTTACACTTGCTTGTTGAATAAAATTGAGTGAACTTAATGTTAATGAACCCATATCAGGCTTAAGTTCAAGCCCTTCTGAGCGTTTTTCAAAAACATTGAAATCTCTTCCGCTAAGTGATGCACCTAAAACTAAATCGGGACAATACTTTCTTATTCCATCAAAAATTTTTCCATAAACATCTGATTTGTAAGTTGGTTTTCCTGATTGTTCATCTCTAGCATGAAGATGTACAAGAGTAATTCCAATTTCATATGCCTGATGAACTTGTTCTATGATTTCGTTTGGTGAAACAGGAACAAATTGAGTCATTTCTTTTGTAGGAATCATTCCTGTTGGTGAAAAATTAATTATTAAATCGCTCATTTTAAATAGATTAGTTGTTACAAAAATTAATTATTTTTTTTGTAATAAAAAGAATTTCACTTTCTTCTAATTCGAAATACATTGGTAATCTTAGTAATGTATCTGTGTATCTGTCGTCATTATATAAGTTTCTACCATCATGTTTTTCTTTATAAAATTCTGATAAATGTAATGATAGATAATGAAATACAGGATAAATTTCAAAAGATTTTAGATATTTTATTAAATCTGTTCTTTCATTATTTGACTTACATAAAATATAAAACATATGTGCATTATTTGTAGCATATGATGGTATTTTGGCTAATTCTATTTTGCCTTTTTCTTCTAATATTTTTAAATTATCATAATACAAATTCCAATTTGTAATTCTTTTATTTTGGATTTGCTCTAAATTTTCTAATTGAGCATATAAAAATACAGCTATAATATCAGCAGGCAAAAAAGAAGAACCAATATCAACCCATCCGTATTTATCGATTTCGCCTCTGAAAAACGCTGCTCTATTAGTTCCTTTTTCCCAAATTATTTCTGCTCTTTTTATAAATTGTTCATCATTTAT
>JAFGWC010000090.1 GCA_016937695.1 Bacteroidales bacterium | reverse complement strand
GGAAATGGAAATGGAAATGGAAATGGGCAAGACTACAAAAATGATATGCTTGAAGCAAGACTAGATTTAGAAAAGAAAAATTTTTCTACTCAACGCGTTTCGTTTAAACAAAAATTTATGCTGAGCAATAAAAAATAGAAAAACTTTTTTTTGTAAAATATTGTTAATCTGTGTTTTATGAAATTTGTAATATTTAATTCTAATTATATGATATTATTTTAAAAATGTCCAAAAAAATATATTTAATCGCATTTTTTTCAATTATTCAATTTGTTTCTTTTTCGCAAAACATTACTGAAATTTATGGAAAAATTACAGATGAAAAAGGATTTCCTGTTGAAATGGTTAATGTTGTTATAACTAATTCAGGCAAAGGAACTTTAAGCGATAAAGACGGAAATTATAAAATTAAGGCTATTCAAAATCAAGAATTAAATATTTCGTTTTATCTGATTTCTTTTAAGGAAAAAAAAATATCTATAAATACAATTGATAAAACAAAATTAGAAATTAATGCTATTTTAATACAGAAAGATACTGAATTAGAGCAGATTAACGTAATTAATAACAATTCTAACGAACACGGATTAGTACAATTAAATCCAAAAGTTATAAACAGTATTCCTAATATTTCGGGAAATAAAATCCAAACTTTATTAAAAACACTTCCGGGAGTTGCTTCTACAAACGAATTAAGCTCAACATATTCTGTGCGTGGTGGAAATTTCGACGAAAACCTTGTTTACATAAACGGTTTTGAAATTTTTAAACCTGATCTTATCCAAACCGGAAAACAAGAAGGCTTAAATATGATAAATTCTGATTTGGTTTCAAATATTGAATTTTCTGCCGGAGGTTTTGGCGCTGAATACGGCGATAAAATGTCGTCGGTTTTAGATATAAATTATAAGAAACCAACAGAATTTAAGTTAAGTGCCGATTTAAGTCTGCTTGGCGCTGATTTTCATACAGAAGGCTCAAATTTTAATAATAAATTAAGTCATTTAATCGGCGCCAGATATAAAAACTCACAATATTTGTTAAACAGCTTAGAAACTACCGGACAATACAAACCAAACTTTTTCGACATTCAATCATTATTTGATTACAAAATCAATAATAAGCTGAATGTGAGCTTATTAACATATTATTCAAGTAATAACTATATTTTTTATCCAGAAGACCAAACAAGTTCATTTGGCACTGTAAACGAAGCTTTAAGTCTTTATATTGATTTTGAAGGCCAGGAAAAAGACAAATTTTCTTCTTTAATGGGCGGTTTAAATTTTAATTACAGTCCAAATAATAATATTAAACTAAATTTTAAAGCTGCGGCTTATAATAATCACGAAGAAATTACTTTCGACATAAAAGGACGTTATTCTCTTAATCAATTAGACAAAGACATGGGTTCTTCAACTTATGGCGACAGTATTTTAAATCTCGGAATCGGCAGCTTTTTAAACCATGCCAGAAACTATTTTGATGCTAATATCTATAATTTTGCTCAAAATGGCTTTTTGCAAAAAGATAATAATATTATTAAATGGGAATTAAAATATCAAATTGAACAATTAATTGATAAAAATAAAGAATGGAAATTAATGGATTCTGCCGGATATTCTATTCCATATAATGATGAGAATTTAATTTTATCAGAAAGCTATATTTCTGATAATGAATTAAATAGAAATAGAGTTGAAGCTTATTTACAGATAAATAACGAACCAAATTTTACTCCAAACCTTAATTCTGAATTTGGAATTAGAATAAATTGGACCGATTTTAATAATGAATTGCTAATAAGTCCACGTTTTGCACTTAATTACTATCCAAAAGACAATAAAAAATTACTGTTTAGATTAGGAACCGGACTTTATTATCAAGCCTTATTTTTAAAAGAGCTTATTGATAATCAGGGAAATATGAGAACAGATATACGTTCGCCACGATCTATTCATTTTGTTGCTTCTGCCGATTATGATTATATTATGTTAAATCGTCCATTTCATTTTAAAGCGGAATTGTACTACAAGCTTCTAAATTGGCTGATTCCGTACAATATCGAAAATATCAGAGTAAGGTATTTGCCTGATATTACTGCAAATGGATATGCCACAGGCCTCGATTTTAGAATAAACGGCGAATTTGTTGAAGGAGTTGAATCGTGGTTAAGTGTTTCGTTTATGAAATCAGCAATTGATACTGAAAATGATGATATTGGAGCTCAGCCTTTACCAAACGATCATACAGTTAATATAAGCCTGTTTTTTCAGGACTATATGCCTGGAAATAAGAATTTTAGAATGTATTTGGCACTTATGTATTTAACAGGTACACCTTTTGGTGCGCCAAATAACGAAAACTACATAGCACCACTGCGAATGACAGATTATAAAAGAGTGGACATCGGGTTTACATCTATTTTAAAATCAGATGATAAGAAGAAAAAAAATGATATTTTCAGTTCAATAAAACTTGGAATAGAAGTATTTAATTTACTTGGAATAAAAAACACAATTTCATACAATTGGGTAACAGTAGTTCCGAATTCATCAATAGCCGGAAACCAAACATATTCGATGTATGCAGTTCCTAACTATTTAAGTGCCAGAAGATTAAATTTAAGATTGATAATTGAGATTTAAGAAAATAAGTTAAAAGTTTTTAAAGCTGAAAGTTTGTAATGTTGAAACAAATAAAATAACTAATTTCAATAAATGTTTTTATAAATCGCATTGTTAAAACTTAGCAAGTTGAAAAAAACTTACTAAGTTAGTAATCAACATCGGACGTATTTGCTTAATAACCTAATTTATAGGGAATACAAGATTTTAGGAACAAATATGGAATTAATTAATTGATTTTTTCAACTTTATTATTCACCATATTTTTTTATATTTGAATGTTTATTTTTTGAAAAAACGGGCTTTTGTACATTACTGCTAAAATAGAAACTTTAACTGATGAACAAATAATTGAGCTTTATAAAAAAGATGCTCAAAAAGTATTTGTTGGCGAACTTTATAAGCGTTATACTAAATTTATTTTTCTGGTTTCGATGAAATATCTTAAAAATGAAGAACGTAGCAAAGACGCGGTTATGGAAGTTTTTGAAAAGCTTTTTTCTGATTTATTAAAACATCAAATTCAAAATTTTAAGCCTTGGTTGCACACTGTTGTGCGAAATCATTGTTTAATTCTTCTGCGAAAAGAGCAATCTGTTTTAAATAAAGATAAAAAATTTCAAATTGAACAAGATTTATTTGTGGAATCTGATGAAGATTTACATCATGTAAATGAAAACAAAACTGAAGAAAATTTGAAAGAAGCTTTAAATTCATTGAAAAATGAACAAAAAGTATGTTTGGAACTGTTTTATTTACAAGAAAAATCGTATAACGAAATTGTTGATATAACAGGTTATTCGATTAAAAATGTAAAAAGTTATATTCAAAACGGAAAAAGAAATCTGAAAATTTGCTTATTAAAAATATCAGCAATAATTGTTTTTTTAGTCTATTTTTTAGGAAAAATTTGGTAGAAAAGATTATAAGACAAAAGTTTAAAGTGAAAAACAAATAGTAATTTATTATTAAAAAACAATTTAACAACTTAAATATCCTAAAAGGATAAAGCGATGAATATCAGTAAGATAAATAAAATATTTAACACAACTTATTGTATTTCTTCTCAAGAAATGATAAATTATCTTGATGGAAATTTGAGCGAAAAAGATAAAAATCGCATTGAAATTCATCTGCTTTCTTGCCAAATGTGTAAAGACCAATTTGAAGGAATTGCTGGAATGAAAAACCATCAGGAATTAGACCAAATTGTTTTAGATTTAAATCTGAAAATTGACAAAAAAGTACATCAGAAATCAACAAAAGTTGTTTTTTTTAGAAAAAATTTTTTACAAATAGCTGCTGTTGCTTTAATTTTAATCGGTTCAACTTTTTTTATTAATAATTTTATAAGAACAAGTACAAAAGAGCTTCAATCGACCGAAAGCATTTCGCAAAATGTTGAAAATAAGGAAGATACAATGAATAATTTTGTTAAAGTTGAAGAATCTGCAAAAGAAATTGAACAGCCAACCACTGTTGAACAAGAGTTTCAGAAAAAAAACGAAATTAACAGAACTGCCGAAGAAGCTGTGCTAGAAAGTATGGATGAAAAAAAGCTGGAAGTTGATTTTGATAAAAGCGAAAGTGAAACCGAAAAGGATATTGCTTTTGATGAGGAAATAATTGAAAATGAGCTTGTTGTAAATGAAAAAAATGTTAATAAAGAGCCTGAAATAAAAAGCATTAACGCTGTTTCAATAGAAGATAAACAAGAAATAAACAAAAGTAAGATTTTAGGAAATGCAGTAAGCACTGAAATGGCGAAAGAAAAAAACAATTCTGAAAAGAACAAAAAAACCGGAAATATTTTTTTTACAAATAGAAAATTAAACAGAGCAAAAACATCAAAAAAAGATGAAAATTTAATTTCGGAGAAGAAAAATGCCGGCAAAAAAGTTGAAGAAAATCTTTCCGCCGATTATTCTGACAATGTTGTTTCTCAATCGCAAAGTATTTTGTTTTTTAACAAAGGCGTAAAAAATTTTGAAGAAAATAATTATAAATCAGCAGAAGATAATTTTAAGCAAAGCATTAAATATCAGCAAGATAACACAAAAGCTATTTATTATTTGGCTCTTACAAATTATACTCAAAACAATAAAAATAAAGCGATAGACAATTTAAACGAAGTGCTTAAATTTGAAAATTGCGCTTATTTTATAGATGCTTTATGGCTGAAAGCCAATATTTTAATGGAAATGGGAAAAAGAAAATCTGCAATTAATATTTTAAACGATATTTATCAAAATAATGGAAAATATTCAATTGATGCTAAATTAAAGCTGGATTCGTTAAAAGTTGATTAAGTTATTTTGCTCTAAAAACTCTTCTAAATTATTTTTTCCAATTAAAGTTTTACTTGAAAATGGAACTGTAATTTGTTGTATGTCAGCAAAATAATCAATTTTTGTGTCGCTTTTATTTATGAATATTGAATTAATTTTTAAATCAATATCCGATAATTTATCAATAATTCTTTTGCTTTCTTTAACGCTTAAATTTTCATTATTAAGTACAATATTAATATCCGAATTTTTAAAGTAATTAAAAATTTCGATATAATCATTTTCGAGCTTAATAAGCTGATTTATAACCTTATCCTGTTCAATTTCTCGCTTTCCGAATTTTACTTTTGATATAATTTCTTTTTTATTTTGAATAGCAATTCTCAGCTCTTTTAAATGATAAATCCATTTTAAACTAACTCCCGGCAAAGAAAAAAATCTAAGACTTAAAGCCGTTGGCGGCATATCAAAAATAATTAAATCTTTTTCTGAGTGCTTTTTTAAAACATTTAAGAAAGAAAGCAGCATTGCATATTCTTCTACACTTGGCGAAAACTTTAGCACTTTAAAGTAATTTTTTAGGCTAAAAGCAGAATGATAATTGTAATTATTTTGCAATTTTTGTTCAGATTCTTTCAAATATTTTTTTATCCAAAAATCAATATCAGTTTCAATAATTCCTAAGTTTTCGGATAAGTAAACAGGTTTTTCCGAAAATTCCATATCAAATATATCTTGCTGATTATGAGCAGGATCCATTGAAACTAAAAGTGTTTTTATTTTGTTTTTTGAATAGCATAAAGCCGATAATGCAGAAATTGTAGACTTTCCTACTCCACCTTTTCCAATAAAAAATTTGATATTTTGCATTTTTTAAAATTTACAATTAAAAAAAATTCATACTTCATATTTTGCAGCTCGAAATTAAAATCAGCCTGCATCAAAAATAGAAGCCAATTCGCCAAGCGGATCTATTGATGCGTCTAATCTTTCGAGCATAATTTTTAAATCGCTTTCGATAAACGGAAATAATTCTGTTGTAATATTTACAGGCGGCGAAGGAATGCCGATAAACGAACCGCAAACCAGCAAAGCAAAAATATTTCTTAGCTCTTTTTCTTGCCATTCGTGCATTTCAACGGCTTTGTATTTATTTATCTCATCAAAAGTTTTATAATAAGATTTAAGCTTATTTATTAGTTTATTTTTCACTTTTAGCAATTTATTTCCTTTAAATAAAAAAATATCTTATTTTCATGCATTAAATTTATGCTTTTCAGCTCTTTAAAATCATATCAAAATGAACACAAAAATATTAATTATAATCGTTAATTTATTCTTTTTCAGTCAATTAATTAATTCGCAAAGCACAAAAACAGATTCATTAACAAACAGTTCGTATTCTGTTAAAAATCAATTACTTGATAATAACGATACTTTTTCAGAAATGCAATCAGAATATTTATCGAATTCAGAAACCGATCATCAAAAATTGTTAAGAAATATTTTTGCCGCAGGTTTTGTTTTTATATTTCTGATATTAATTTTTATTATATTTTTTTACGGCACAAAGATTAAAAAAATTAACGAGTTAATTACAAAACAAAATATACTTGTAAGCTCAAGCAAAGATCAGCTTGTTAAAATAATTGCTGTTTTTAATTATTTAAACCAAATGGTGTTTATTACTGATAAAGAAGGAGTTATAGAATGGGCAAATGATTTTTCGCTTCCGTTTTTAAATCAGGATTATACAAATCAGAAAATAAATTTGTTGAATAATTTTTCTGATGAAAATAAAAATTCAATCAAAAACGCAATAGATATAAACTCAAAAACAGAATTTATCGACAATATTTTACTAAATAAAGCTCAATGGAAAATTATTCCGATAAGCAATGCAAATCAGGTTTTTTCAAATATTGTATTTATTGGAACAGTTAAATCGGAAATGCAAAAAATTATTGACAGTATTTAGGATTTATTTATTTCTAAAACAAAAATTTTATGCAAACAATATATATTTCTGTATATTAGTAAGTTAAGATATTTTTTGGATATTCAATTTCAGTTAAAAAAAGTCCGTGTGCAGGAACTGATAAACCGGCATTTGATCTGTTTTTTGATTCTATAATTTTTCTAAAATCTTCTAATTTGATTTTTCCTAAACCAACTTCTATAAGTGTACCAACAATTGCACGAACCATATTTCGTAAAAATCTGTCTGCTTTTATCTTGAATATCAGCATATTACCTATTTTATTCCATTCTGCAAAATATATTTTGCAATTATTTGTTTTAACTTGTGTACCAGTTTTGCTAAAACTTGTAAAATCTGTATAATCAAATAAAATTTTGGCAGCTTTGTTCATTAAATCTATGTCGAAATTTGTTCTGTTATACCAAGCAAAATTAATCAAAAATGGATTTTTAACTTTTGTAATTCTGTATTCATAAGTTCTAGAAACTGCATCAAATCTGCTATTTGCATTAATATCAACATTATATATTTTCTGTACAGCAATATCTTTTTGCAAAATTTTATTTATTTTATCTAAAAACAAATCAAAATCCTCAATTCGTTTAATTACCTCAAAATGAGCCATATAAAATTCGGCATGAACTCCGGTATCTGTTCTTCCTGCGCCAACTACATTAATTTCTTCTTGTAAAATAATACTCAATTTTTCATTTAAAACTTGCTGAACCGATTTAGCGTTATTTTGTATTTGCCAACCGTGATATTCAGTTCCGTTATATGAAAGTTGTATAAAATATCTGTTTTTTTTCGACATAATTTTTTTAATAACTTTTCAATTTTACCTTTTATCTTTTATTTCTATTCTGCTGATATATTAACTAAAAGCTCTCTGTAAACATTAAACATTTTCGATTTTGAAACAAATCCGATATAATGACCTTTATCAATTACCGGTAAATTCCAAGCTCCTGTGTCTTTAAATTTTTTCATTACCGATTCCATATTTTCATCCATTTTAATAAAAGCCGGCGGAATTGACATTAAATTTTTAACTAATTCCTTCTTATACAGACTTTTATTAAACATTATTTCTCTTATATCATCAAGTAAAATAATTCCGCAAAGCATATTTTCTTTATCTAAAACAGGAAATAAATTTCTTTTAGATTTTGCAACTACTTTTACTAAATCTTTTAGATTATCGTCAATATAAACAGTAGAAAAATCAGTTTCTAATACCGATTTTAGCTTCATCATTGTTAAAACTGCTTTATCTTTATGATGTGTAATCAATTCGCCTTTCATTGCAAGCTGAGATGTAATAATTGAATGGTTACCAAAATATTTTACTGTTATAAAAGAAATTGCTGTTGTAATCATAAGCGGCACAATAAGTTCGTAACCAAAAGTGATTTCGGCAATCAAAAATAATCCTGTTAAAGGCGCATGCAAAACTCCGCTTAAAACTCCTGCCATTCCTATCATTGCAAAATTAACTAATGAAAGTTCAACGCCTAAAGGCAATGAATTTATTACGAAAGCATATAAATATCCGCTTAATGCACCTGTAAAAAGCGATGGAGCAAAAATTCCGCCAATACCACCTGCGCCAACAGAAAGTGCTGTTGCAACAACTTTAAGTAAAATTAAAAATATAAATAACACAATGGTTATGAGCACATTACCGGCTTTGCTTGTATATAAAGTATTATAAAATATTGAAATATGATCTTCGTTTAAAAGTGCTTTTATTGTTGTAAAACCTTCGCCCCAAAGTGCCGGAAATAAAAAAAGCAAAATTCCAAAACTTACTGCACCAAATAAAAATCGTTTTAACGTATTTTTTATTTCTTCAATTTTATTCTCAACTTTTAGATATGTAGAGTTAAAATAATAGGCTACAATTCCTGTTAAAAATGCAAAAATAATATAAAAATGAATTTGAGATACTTTAAAAGATTCTGTTATCTGAAAATCGAACAAAATATCATCAGGATAAAAAATTGTGGTTACAATTGTTCCGCTTACAGAAGCAATTAATAAAGGAATTAGCGAAAACCTTGATAAATCGAGCAAAAGCACTTCTAAAGCAAATACAACTCCGGCAATTGGAGTGTTAAAAATAGCAGCAATTGCGCCTGCCGAGCCGCAAGCAAGCAAAAGTGTTATGGTTTTATAATTAAAATGAAATATTCGTCCAAGATTTGAACCGATTGCTGCGCCTGATGAAATAATAGGCGATTCAACTCCTACTGAGCCACCAAATCCGGCAGTTAATATTCCGCCCAAAAGCGATGAAAATATTTTATGTCTTTTCATCAAACTATTACGTGAAGAAATTGCGTGTAAAATCGATGAAATATTATGCTTAACTGTATCATTTATAATTAGATACTTAAAAATTACAGTAATTCCGATTCCAATTGCAGGAAATATAAGCAGAAGCAGCATATTTTTTTTTGAAACTCCGATAATTTCGTCAATAACTAATTGTCTTAAATAAAATACCGAAACTTTCATTGTTAACGCAACAAAACCGGCAAGTAAACCAACAATAACAGCAAGAACTAATATAAAAGTACTTTCTTTTACATTACGCATTCTCCATAAATGGAATCTTGCTAACATTCTGGTTGTGTTCATATTACATTTGTATAATACAAGAATTTATAATAACTTGATTATTTTGTATATCTACTATATTCAAAGGCTATCGTTTAGAATAGCACATATTTTTTATATATCTGTACTTCTTTTCTTTTACAAGTAATTAGTATACTGGTAATTAGTAATTAAGAATGTTAGTCATTCATTTTAATTACCAATTACCAATTACTAATTACCAATTACTAATT
>JAFGWC010000089.1 GCA_016937695.1 Bacteroidales bacterium | reverse complement strand
GGTTTTCCTAAATTAGCATTAGTTATACCATTTACCATACTTTTTGATGGCTTTCGAACAATTGCTTTTGTAAACATAAATTTAATGTTATTTTTGTTTGTATTTATTTGATTATCTTATGATTAAATGTTTTTTAAACTGTAAATTGTAAATTAAACAGTATCCATAAATGTTTGTTCAACTTTATTAAAAAGAATAATTCCAATAGCTAACACAAAAATTGTAAAAGCCAAACTATATAGTAAGTGAAACCAATTTATATTTCCTGCTCCGCCTAAAAGTGCAAATCTAAAAGTTTCGATAATTGGCGTAAGCGGATTTGCAAACACATAAATTCTGTATTTATCAGGTATTTCGGATAATGGATAAATAATTGGCGTTGCATACATCCAAAGTTGAACGCCAAAACCTACAAGATTTGTTAAATCTCTGTATTTTGTTGTTAATGAGGATATTATGATTCCAAAACCTAAACCTAAACCAGCCATTAAAATTACCAAAACCGGAATTAAAAGCACATAAATATTTATATTAAAATCAGCACCAATAATTTTAAAATAAACCATAAAAGCAATAAGCAATAAAAACTGAATAAAAAACTGAATTAAGCTGGAAATTACAATAGAAATAGGCAAAGTTAAACGCGGAAAGTAAACTTTACCAAAAATTCCGGCATTAGCCACAAAAGTATTTGATGTAGAATTTAAGCAAGTAGAAAAGTAAGTCCAGCCAACAATTCCTGATAAATAAAAAAGAATTTGCGGCAAACCATCAGTAGGAATTTTAGCAATATTTCCGAAAACAATTGTAAAAATTAAAGTAGTTAAAACAGGCTGAATTAAAAACCAAAGCGGACCTAAAATTGTTTGTTTATATTTAGCCACAAAATCTCTACGTACAAAAAGCCGAATTAAATCGCGATATCGCCAAATATCCTGTAAATCAATATCTAACAAATGCTTTTTAGGCTTAATAATTAAATTCCAGTTTTCTTCTTGCATATTATTTTTTGATGTTAAACAAATATTTTCCCTTTATTTCTTATCATTGGTATTATTCCTGCTCTTATTAAATCCAAAGTTGCTTCAGTCATTGACATACCAACGGCAATTCTAGGTAATCTGTATTGATTTTCATAATATTTTTTTACAATATTAGCCGAAATTGTTGTTGTTGCAGTTTTAAAACCCAAATCTTTACAATAATTAATTTCTCTTTCGCCAAAATCATCATTACTTCCATAAGGATAAGCAAAATGATTTACTTTATTTCCAACTTTACTTTCAATTATTTTTTTTGAATCTGATATTTCGTTAAACGACTCATTTTCGGTTAATTTGCTTAAACTATTATGAGAAATTGTATGAGCACCAATTGTAACAATATCTGTTAAACTTAACTGTCGAATTTCATCCCAATTAAGAACCACACTTTTCACATATTCTTCAGTATCATAATTACGAAATAAATCTTTCAAAAAAGGTTTTAAATCTTCAATTTCAATACTTTTAATAAAGTTATGTGTTTTTTCAAATGCTATTTCTTTATTTTTACTATTATCGCAATTATATGAATAAATTGTATCTTTAAAATTAAATTCAATTATTTGATTATCTAAAATCAGATTTTCTAAAATATTCCACCAAAGGCAAGCTTTATAATCAGGGAAACTTGTTGTTACATAAATAGTTAAAGGAATATTATATTTTTTAAATATTGGATATGCATAAATTAAATTATCTTTAAAACCATCGTCAAAAGTATAAATAACAAATTTTTTTTTAGGAAATATCTTATTTTCAATAAAATAATCTAACTCATCGAGAGAAATAAACTGATAATTTTTATTTTTAAAGTACAAAATTGTATTTTCCAAAAATTCGGGTGTAACTTCTAAATAAGAATTACTCCAGATTCTGTTTTTATTTGAAAAAGGCAAAACTCGATGAAACATTAATATATGACCAAAACCGCCATATATTTTCTTAATTGGAAAACCATTAAAAAAATTAACTATTTTAGCACTTTTATTAATAAGTTTTGCCTTATTCTTACTTGCTTGTTTCATATAAATTTTTTACAAAAATAATAACAAAGTGAAGAAAATTCTAATAATAAGTCCTAATTTTCCGCCTAACAATACTCCCGATTTACATAGAATAAGAATAATGCTGCCTCATCTGCTGGATTTTGGTTGGCAAATTGATATATTAGCTGTTGATTCAAAATATACAGAAGTAAATATCGACAGTTTTATAGAAAAAACTGTTCCTGAAAATATAAATATTTATAAAGTAAAAGCATTAAATGTAAAATATACAAGAAAAATAGGTTTGGGAAATTTAGGAATCAGAGCTTTTTACTTTATGTACAAAAAAGGAATTGAAATTATAAAAAAAAACAAACCCGATATTATTTTTTTTAGTACAACAGTTTTTCCAGTATTAACTTTAGGCAAATTATGGAAAAATAAATTTAAAATCCCTTTTGTTATTGATTTGCAAGATCCTTGGCGTAATGATTATTATCTAAATTTTCCTAAAAACAAAAGACCCAAAAAGTTTTGGTTTGATTATACATTAAATAAAATACTTGAAAAATACACTATTCCTGAAACAGACGGAATTATCTCTGTAACAGATGCTTACACTTTAGAATTGAACAACAGATATAATCTAAAAAATATACCAAATTTAACAATGCCACTTGGCGCATCAACAAATGATTTTCTATTTGTTGAAAAAGAAAATATTCCGGTTTCAATAAATTATTCAAGCAATTATATAAATATAATTTATACAGGAGTAATTCCAAATAATATGCTTTTTAGTATTAAAGCTGTTTTAAAAGCAATTAAAAAATACAATGAAATAAATGAGAAAAAAATAAAAATTTATTTTATTGGTTCAAATTATGCAACAAAAGATAAACAAAAAGATAAAGTAACACCAATAGCTAAAGAGCTTAATATCAGTGATTTTATTGAAGAAAAAACAGATAGAGTTTCATATTTCGAAGCAATTAAATTAATGCAAATTTCAGATATTTTACTTTTACCCGGAACAACAGATAAAAATTACACTGCATCAAAATTATATCCATATCTTCTATCAAAAAAGCCAATTTTAGTAGTTTTTAACGAAAATAGCAACTTAAAAACAATAATAACTAAAATTAGTAATTTACCAATTGCTTTATTTAATGAAAAAACAGAAAATAATGTCTTATCTGACAGCGTTTATTTACTTCTTGAAAAAATATTAAGCCAAGATTATACTTTTGAAATTGCAGATAATGAACTAAAAAAATATACCGATAATTATATGACAAAAGAAATTGAAGAACTATTTTTAGATGTAATAAATAACTATGATAGAAAAAACTGAAACCAAACATTTTGATTCTATTGATATTTTAAGAGGACTTGCTTCATTTATGGTCGCATATTTTCATTTCACTGTTGGTGTTAGAAATTTTTTAAACGACAATAACATTTTAAAAATAACCGGACATTTTGGTTGGGCAGGCGTAGAAATGTTCTTTGTTATTTCCGGCTTTGTTATACCATATTCAATGTACAGATCTAATTATAAAATAAAAAATATAAAATCATTTTTAATTAGAAGAATTGCTAGAATTGACCCGCCTTATTTAATATCCATAATTTTAGTATTGATATTTCAATTTTTAAGTACACTAAATCCATATTACAGAGGTAATTCTTTTGCTATAGATTGGATAAGTTTAGTACTACATTTAGGATATTTAAATGCATTTTTTGAATATAATTGGTTAAATCCGGTTTATTGGACCTTAGCTATTGAATTTCAATATTACATAATAATAGCACTAATTCTACCTTTTATAATTCATAAAAATAAATTTATAAATTATATCACAATAATTCTATTTGCATTTTTAGGATATTTATTTCCCAGTTCAACATTTATATTTCATTACAGTTTATTGTTTATACTTGGAATTTTACTATTTTATTATAAGTTTAATTTCATGAAAAAAAATGAATTTTATATAATTAGCACAATAATTCTTTATCTAATTTTTTATAAACTTGGATACATTGTCTTTTTGTCGGCATTTATAGCTTATTTAGTTATATTTTTAGTAGATAACAATAAAAATAAAATACTTAAATTTGGCGGTAAAATTTCATATTCACTTTATTTAATACATGTTCCAATTGGTGGAAGAATAATTAATTTAGCCGATCATTTTATCGAAAATGAAATTTATAAATCAATTGCTGTCTTTTTTGCTATGGCATTATCTATTTTTGCATCTTGGATTTTCTATAAATTAATAGAAAATCCATCTATTGATTTGTCAAAAAAGATTAAATACTAATTTATTTACAATATTGAAAAAACTTTTAAACATATTAAAATTCATTTTAAATCATCCAATAGGAAAAAAGAGAAAATTTAAAACTTTTTTCCGGTTTTTAAAATGGCAAATATTTTCAAAAGTATTTGATTATAAGGTAATTGTGCCGTATGTAGCAAATTCAAAACTGATTTTAAAAAAAAGCCTGCATTCAGCAACAGCTAATTATTACGTTGGTTTACAAGAGTTTGAAGAAATGGCTTTTACACTTCATCTGTTAAATAAAAATGATATTTTTTGTGATATTGGTGCAAATATTGGAATTTATACAATTTTGGCCTCAAAAATAAAATTTGCAAAAACATATTCTTTTGAACCAATAAAAGAAACATTTTTTTATTTAAAAAATAATGTTGTTCTAAACGAAATTGAAAATATTGTTGTTCTAAATAACTTTGCTCTTGGCTATAAATCAGGCCAAATAAAATTTACTACTGATTTAGATTCTGAAAATCATGTGCTTACTGACAATAGTAATTCATTTTATGAAGTAAAAATCGAAAAACTAGACAATATTCTTAATGAAATTCCTATTTTAATGAAATTAGATGTTGAAGGTTTTGAATATTATGTACTTAAAGGCGCTGAAAATTTATTGTTGGATAAAAATTTAAAAGCAATTATTATTGAAATAAACGGCTCATCAAAACGCTATGGAATTGAAGAAGATTTAATACAAAAATTATTAACAGATAAAGGCTTTAAAATTTATTCTTATTTGCCTATAGAAAAGGAATTTATCGAAAAAAAATCATACAAAAATGGAAACAATATTTATATTCGGGACATTGATTTTGTGAAAAACCGTGTAAATTCATCAGAAAAAATAGTTATTTATGACACTAAAATATGAAACATCCATGTTTATTAAGAAACGCACAAGAGCATGATTATTTCGAGCATTTGCTAAAATTTCAAATACCTCAAATTGTGGATGTTACATCTGATATTATAAAAGCAAATTTAAAAATAAACAGATGAAAAAATTAGCCATAATAACAACTCATCCAATACAATATAATGCGCCATTATTTAGGCTTATTTCTGAAAGAAATAAAATTAAAATAAAAGTGTTTTATACTTGGCAACAATCTGAAAATAAGGTGTTTGATGAAAAATTTGGACGTGAAATAAAATGGGATATTCCTTTATTAGAAGGCTATGAATATACTTTTGTTAAAAATATTGCTAAAAAACCGGGTTCTGCTAAATTTTACGGAATACAAAATCCAACTTTAATAAAAGAAATAAAAAAATGGAATGCTGATGCAATTTTATTTTTTGGTTGGCATCATCAATCTCATTTTAAGGCAATTAGATATTTTAAAAATAAAATCCCAGTTTATTTTAGAGGCGATTCTACATTGCTTGACGAAAAAAAAGGAATAAAAACAATTTTAAGGCGAATTTGGCTAAAATCTGTTTATCATTTTATTGATATTGCTTTTTATGTGGGAACAAACAATAAAAACTACTATTTAAAACACGGATTAAAAGAAAAACAATTAATATTTGCACCACATTCAATTGATAATGAGAGATTTAGCGTTAAAAAAAATGAATATTCTGAAAAAGCAAAAAAATGGCGTTTAGAATTAGGATATAAAGAACAAGATATTGTTTTACAGTTTGTTGGCAAATTTGAAAATAAAAAAAGCCCTTTATTTCTATTGCAAGTAGCAAAAGAATTAAAAAACTTTAAGTTTTTATTTGTTGGAAACGGCGAATTAGAACAAAAATTAAAAGAAAAAAGTAAGAATTTAAAAACTGTTCAATTTCTCCCGTTTCAAAATCAAAGCTTAATGCCTGTTGTTTATAGATTAGCTGATATTTTTATTTTGCCTTCAATTAGCGAAACTTGGGGTTTAGCAGTAAATGAAGCAATGGCTTGCGGAATTCCTGTAATTGTCTCAAATAAAGTTGGTTGCGCAATTGATTTAGTGAAAAATAATGAAAACGGTTTTGTTTTTAAATCAGGTAACTTAGAAGATTTAATAGAAAAAATTAATAAATTTGATGCCAAAAATTTAAAAGAATTTAAAGAAAATTCAAAAATTCAAATTCAAAAATGGAATTATTTAAATATTGCTAAAATAATTGAATCAACAATCAACACATATCAATAAAATATCTGTTATTCTTCCCGTTTTTAACGGGATTAAATATCTTGAAAAATCTGTATATTCTGTTATAAATCAAGATTTTAACGATTTTGAATTTTTAATTTGTGATGATTTTTCAAATGATGGCAGTTATGAATATTTAAAAAGTTTAAATTCTTCTAAAATCAAGCTTTTTAGAAACTCAGAAAATATCGGTTTATTTCCAACACTAAACATTTTAATAAAAAAGTGCAATTCGCCTTTAATTCATTTATGGGCACAAGACGATATAATGTTACCAAACTGCTTGGAAGAAACTGTTAAATTTCATGAAAAATTTCAAAATATTAATTTTAGTTTTTCAAGACTTCAAAGCATTGATGAAAAAGATAATTTAGTGCGAAAACCAGATACTTTTGCACATAAAACAATATCTGCGGAAGGTCATGCCATAAGTTCAATTCTTTATGGAAGCATTGCTGGAAATATTTCAAATGTTTGTATTGTAAAAAAAGCTGTTGAAAATATAGGATATTTTAATGAGAAAATGAAATATGTAGGAGATTTTGAAATGTGGTGCAAACTTTCAAAAAATACAGCAATTGGAATGAACGGGAAAATACTTGTTCATGTCAGACAACATTCCGGTCAATATAGTAGAAATATTGAAGCTTCGTATTACAAACTACAAGAAACCATAAATGTTTATGCTTGTTTTTTAGACACAATAAAACCTGAATTGAGAAAAAAAGCAAAAAGAGCACTCAAGTGGAAAATTTATCCAAGCTATTTTACTCAATTTTTATTTATTTTAAAAAATAAAAAACTTAGCTTAGCATTTAAATATTTAAGATTTATAAATAAGTACAATTTTATTCCATTTTTAGTTTTCAAGTGGTTTATTATCAGTTTTTTAGATTTAATTGATAAAAAAGAAAAATTTTACTTAAACTATTTAATTAAACCGATTGAAAGAACAAGAAAAAATATATAATTATTCGCCAAACTGGGCTGTTTTGAAATTAATTCCATCAAATGTTTCTAACATTCTTGATATTGGCTGTGGAAATGGCGGAATAAAAGAATTTATTAATAAATCAATAAAAATTGATGGAATAACATTTTCAAAAAAAGAGTACGATTTAAGTATAAACAAATTAAATAATGTTTATTTACAGAATCTTGAATCCGGTTTACCTGATAATTTATCAAAATATGATGTAATTATAGCTTCGCATATTATCGAGCATATTGCATATCCTCAAAACTTATTTAATGACATAAAAAAAATAATGCATAATAACAGCATTTTAATTGTTGCACTTCCAAATATAATGCACTATAACAACAGATTAAAACTTTTTTTTGGAAATTTTAATTATGACGATACCGGTTTAATGGATTACACACATTTGAGATGGTATACATATAAATCAGCAAAAAAACTTTTTTTAAAAAATGATTTTTTAATTGCCAAGTTTTTTGTTGAAGGAAATTTGCCTTTTTACAGATTAACAAAATATTTTCCTGAAAAAACTAAAAATATCATAAAAAAAATTTTATTCGGATTATCAAAAGGCTTTTTTGGCGTGCAGCTAATTTATATTTTAAAATATCAAAACAATTAAAGTAAATCTTTTGATATTATTGATTAAACTGAATTTTATCTATATACACAGCATTTTTCTGGATAATTATATATTAAGAACATATTCAACAAATATTCAAATGAATTTTTAATGAAAATATTATTTTTTACAACACAAGAACCAGATTATTTGCAAGACTCTTTATTAATTGGCTTAAGAATTTTTTTGCAAAGCTTATTAATAGATTATCCTCAAAAAGAAGTTTTATATAAGAATAAAGAAACGCAAAATTTATATGGACAAGGATTTTCATTATATTATTTTTTTGAACCTATTGAAATTAATAGAGAAACCATAAAACAAAGAATTATAAATAATGAATTTGATATTATTATTTTTTCGTCAATACATAGACAAATTAGCCTATTTCTTGAATATTTCCATATTTTGAAAAATAAAAAACTTGTTTTTTTAGATGGCGAAGATCATCCTTCATTATTTGGATATAATGGAAAATATTGGAGAAATCCAAAATATTGGTTTTTACCAAAAATTCATAAAAAATATTTGTATTTTAAAAGAGAATATACAGAAGAAACTATAAAATACAGGTTTTATAAGCTGCTTCCTTCTTTTTTATGTAAGAAAATCAAACTAAAAAACGTTTATCCTATTTCTTTTTCTTTTCCTGATTCTAAAATAATAAAAAAAAATACTGTAAAAGAAAAGCTGTTTCCCGAGCATATAGTTGATGCTGAAATTGCTGAAAAACATGATAAAAAAACTCAATACGTTTTCAATAATGAAAAAGATTATTTTGAAGATTTACAAAAATCAAAATTTGGAATAACCACAAAAAGAGCAGGTTGGGATGCAATGCGGCATTATGAAATTGCTGCAAATAACGCTGTAATGTGTTTTAAAAATCTTGATAAAAAGGATGAAACATGTGCGCCACATGGATTAAATAAAACAAATTCCATTATTTATAACAATTATGATGATTTAATCAGTAAAATAAATAAATTGTCAGATACTGAATATTTAAATTTACAAACAAATTCAAATAAATGGATTTTAGAAAACAGCTGCGAAAATAGAGCAAAACAAGTTATTAAAGTTATAAATGAATTTTATAAATCTTAATGCTAAAAAAAACACCAAATATTATCTATTTTATTTCATTTTCAATTATCATAATCTCTTTATTTTCAGATTATTATTTTGAAATATTCGCTGCATTTTTTGTTCTTATTTTAATTTTTATACTCTTTTGGCAAGAAAATAAACCTCTTATTATTTTAGCTGCAATGCTTTATCAATGGCTTTCAATAAGCATTGGATACATTTACCTTGTTTTTACAAATGTTGAACATAAAGATTTACTTAGAAGGTATTTTTTTGCAATAGATAATATACAAACAGCTTATTGGTTAAGCATTATAGCACTTATATTTTTTTCAATTGGAATTAAATTAGCTTTAATTAATTATAAATTAAAACAAATAAGCACAGAATTAGTAGACAAATACGATACTTTAAAAGTAATTATTTTTTATGTGTTATTTGACTTATTAACAGGTATTTTACATAATGCTATAAGATATACAATACCTGGTTTATCTGAACCAATTTTGTATTTTAGCTACTTAAAATGGGCAATATTTTTTATAATGATTTACATTTCATTTACTAAAAATGAGTATCGACTTTTAGTTTTTATCATAATTGTAATTGAAGTTATTATTGGATTCACAGGATATTTTTCATCTTTTAAAGATATAATGATCATTTTTCCAATTGCATATTTATCTTTTAATAAATTAAAATTAAAACAAACGCTTGTAATTACATTTATCGCGATTATTATTTTTAACATTGGAGTTGTTTGGACATATGTAAAAGGCGATTACAGAGTATTTTTATCTGGAGGCGAAAGAGCTCAAACTGTTACAGTTTCAAAAACTCAAGCTTTAGAAAAACTTTACTCTTTAGCAAAAGAATTTAGCTGGGAAAAATATGAAATCGGCCTAAATGCAATGATTCAAAGAATATATTATATCGAATATTTTTCTGCAACAATAAGAAATATTCCTGATTACAGACCATACTTCAATGGTGAAATATGGGAAAAAGCAATACAACATATTCTAATGCCAAGAATGTTTTTTCCTGATAAAAAAATTATTGATGATTCAAAGCAAACATATTTACTCACAGGTATCAGTGTTGCCGGCATGGAACAAGGAACTTCAATTAGTGTTGGATTTATGGCTGAAAGTTATGCCGATTTTGGTCCTGTATTTATGTTTTTTGTGATATTTACATTAGCTTTTACAATCGGCTTTATTTATAAAACAATTAGTAATACAGCATACAACGATTTATGGAAACGAGCAGTTATTTTTCCTATGTTTTTTATTATTAACATAAACGGTGTTGATGCAATTAAAGTAACCGGAAAAGTTTTTATGTTTTTTATTGTTTTTTTCCTAATCAATAAATTTCTAATGCATTATATCGATAAGTTTTTAAGAACAAAACAATCAGATAATTATGCAAATTAGTCTTTTTTACAGAAAGCAATCGCCTGAATATCATAGTATTGAGAAAATATTTGATACTGTATGTGATAATTTTTCTGACGAAATTAGTTTTAAAAAAATATACACAAAACATAAAAGTAAAGGTTTGATTAACAGATTATTAATCTGTTTTAATGCTCGCAAAAATCAATCTGAAATTAACCACATTACTGGAGATATTCACTTTATTGCGCCTTTTTTAAAAAAAGAACAAACAATTCTTACAATTCATGATATTGGAATAATAAAGTCAGGATTTTTTATTAAACGCTTTATTATCAAACTTTTCTGGTTTGCTATTCCTTTTAAAAAAGTAAAATTTGTTACTGTAATTTCAGATTTTACAAAATCAGAAATTTTAAACAATTTTAAAATTAATTCTGAAAAAATTAT
>JAFGWC010000088.1 GCA_016937695.1 Bacteroidales bacterium | reverse complement strand
CGGATATTGAACCTGCTTATATCGATTGGTCTGAACCTGAAGCTATTGGGAACAATACTGCTAATTCAGGTGCTTTTACTTCCCTTTCTGCAAGTGATAATATTACTTTATCGAATAATATACAATCAATAACACATTCAGGAGCAACATCTTTAACTATAAATTCAACCAGTGGGTTTGTTGGAATTGAAACAATACAATTCTCTGGATTTGACATTGGAATATCAAGTGATACAGATATTTTAAATTTAGGAGCTGACTTTAGTGTAAATGTAAATGCTGATATAAACGGCGATATTGACATTAGTGGCACAACAACAATACACAATGGCGCAACAATAGATGGTACAGTAAATATCAACGATATTTTACATCTTACGCCAACTTCAGAACCAATTTCGCCAAGCGAAGGTGATATTTATATTGGAACAGATCATCACATATATTGTTATTTGTATGATACAGATTTATTGACTTATATTTGGAAAAGACTTGATTAACAATTAATTACATAATAAATAAATTAAGTTTTATAAAAAATAATTGATTATCAATAAAAATAATATGATAAATCATTTTAAAATATATTTATTAGTTTCTATTTCAACGATAATGTTAATATTTAATTCGTGTGAAAAATTTGATTTAGTAAGAGTAATGGATACTCAAACAGGTGAAATAGAAATTAATAAAACAAGCGTAATCGCAAAAGGAACTATTCTTGATATAGGCTCAAAAAACATCATAAATCATGGACATTGTTGGTCAATTGGGCACGAGCCTTCAATTGAAGACAATAAAACAGATTTAGGGCAAATAAATGAAAAAGGCGAATTTACAAGCGTTTTATATAATATAATTGCAGATACAACGCACTATATAAGAAGTTATATCTTTGATGGTAAAGATTATGTTTATGGCGATATCTTAACCTTTAAAGTTTCGGCTGAAGACTTGAACTTTTGGACATATGAATATGAAAGAATAAATGAATCAAAAATCAATATTACATCAACAGTGGAAGGAGTAGGCTCTCTCAATTTTACAGATCACGGCCATTGCTGGGCAACACATGAGAATCCTACATTTGAAAGTAATGTTAGCTCTTATGGGCCATTAATAAATGACAATACTTTTACGAGTAAAATAGTAAACTTAAATCTAGGGCATTATTATATTAGAGCTTATTTAAAATCAGAAGGAAGAATAATTTACTCTAATACAATAACTTTTGATTCAGAAATCAGTGTGACTACAGGAATTGTTGCGATTAATGATAATTCTTCTGCTACAGCTTACGGTAGTATAATAAGTTTAGGAGCTAGTACAATTCAAGATCATGGACATTGCTGGTCGGCAACAACTTCTTACCCTAATATTTCTGATGAAAGAGTATCAAAAACATCATTAGGTTCAGTAAATCAGTTAATATCATTTACAAGTGAATTAACAGGATTATTACCTGACATACCATATTATACAAGAGCCTATGCAATAGATGGTTCAAAAGTTTATTATGGCGAAGTAAAAAGTTTTATCATAAACCCTTAAGTACAAAAATTTTGAAGATGTCGAAAAAGAACATTAAAAAATATATTATATTATCGATTATAAATATCTTATTTTACAATATTTCTGTTAGCCAATTTAAGTCACACATTAAATTAGAAATTAATGATATTAAATATAATAATGGAAATTTAATTATAAAATATAACATAAACAATTCAAAATCAAATGATAAAATAAGAATATGGATTGATGTATTTGATTCTAAAAATGATACAATATTTGCAAAAACATGGAAAGGTGATGTTAATAAATCAATTGAAGGCGGAGAAAACAAAGTTGTAATTTGGGATATTTTCAATGATGAAATTGAAATTGTAGATTCAATAAAAATAAAAATATCTGCAACGGTTGAAAACAGGTTTTATCTTGACAATCCATTTGTTCTTTCTACAGTATATCCTGGTTGGGGTGATTATCAAATAAGACAAAAAAAACCTTATTGGATATATGGACTAGTTGGATATTCATTAGTTGGAGCTTCTGTTGGAATGTATTACAACTCATTTTCGAACTACAGTAACTATCTAAATTCTAGCACTATAACAGACAAAAACACGTATTTTGACAAGGCAGTAATGTCTAAAAATCTTTCTTATGTATTTATTGCAGCTGCAGGTGCAGTTTGGATTGCAGATTATATTGGCCTAACAAAACGCACAAGGCAAATTAAAAGAAACAGATTAAAAAATTATCAAATAAAAGAAACCCCAAATAATCCAAGCCTTAAAATTGCATCTGCCCTAAGCAGTAAAACCTTTGTTAATACAAGACTAACAAATTTACAAGTATTAGAAAATTCAGAAAAATATGCTGATCTTGATGAAAACTTTAATTTAGATGCATTTGAAAAAGGTTTCGTTGAATTTGAATTATTTAATTACGGTCCTGCAGCTGCAGTAGATTTTTATGCTCAAATTGAATCTTTGGACTCGATAGATAATATTGAACTTCCAAATAAAGTTTTAATTAACCGAATTCCTGTTAATTCAAGCAGAATAGTTAAAATACCAATTAAAGCAAATAAAGATCTTTTATCAGATGAAGTAAAATTCAAAATTAGTATAAGTGCAGATAAAAATAATCCTGTAAAACCTTTTAATATAGTTGTTCCTACTCAAAAATTTAAATATAGAGAAACAGTTTTTGAAAGTGAATTAAATTCTGATATTGACAATCCTAAAGCATTAAATAATAAACAAAATAACAAATATGCGCTAATAATTGGAAATGAAGGATATGCAAATGAAATAACAGGGCTAAGTAAAAATTTCAATGTTCCTTATGCAAGAAACGATGCTTTGGTTTTTAAGAAATATGCTTTGAACATACTTGGCGTTAAAGAAGAAAATATAATAATGATACTTGATGGCACAAAAAAAGAAATTTATGAAAGCATTCTTACTTTATCTGACCAAATTGGTAAAATTAAAAATAAATCTGAATTAATATTTTATTATGCCGGTCAAGGATTATCAGATACTATAACTAATGCGCCTTATATAATGCCTATTGATATTCCTCCAGAAAAACTGGGTGATGCAATTTCATTAGAATTTTTATATAAAAAAATATGGGAAAGTCGTTCTAGCAAAAGTTTGGTCATTTTTGATGCCTCATTTAATAATGGTGGAAGAATTATGGGCTTAAGAGGCCCATCAGCAAAAAAAATAAATCCTAGGAAAGAAGTTATATCTGGAAACACTGTTGTTTTTAATGCAGTTAGCGAAAAATATACAGCCAATTATTACAAAGAAAAAAGACATGGTTTGTTTACTTACTATTTTCTTAAACTTTTAAATGAAACAAATGGAAATATTGATTATTATAAACTTTCCAATTCTGTAAAAGATAATGTTACAGAAAAAGCAAAATTAGAAGGTATGGAACAAGTACCTCAAGCAAATGTAAGTATAGCAATCAGAGATACATGGCAAGACTGGATAATAAGATAATTTTATGAATTTTAAAAACGAACAATAAAATGTTCTTTACTTAATTCTTCTTTAAATAAAACTATACCAAATTGGAATAAATCAATGCTAACTTTTGTTTTAGGATTAGATTTAATAGTTTTCCAAGCTTGTTCCATATCTTTCGACCAGTTTATATCATCAAAAATAAAAATACTATTATTATTTATCTTTTTTAGACATTTATTAAAATAATCTAATGTGGCTTTTTTTGTATGATTTCCGTCAAAAAACACTATCTCAACATTGTCAAGCTTACTCAAAATCTCAGGAATTGCATCTTCAAATTTATTGTTTATAAATTTTACATTATTTACATTTAAATCTTTAATTGACTGGCTAGCAATCTGATAAACTTCATCAGAAGCTTCAATAGTATAAATATTTGATTTATTATTGCCTAAAGCTAAATATAAAGTGCCTAATCCTAATGAAGTACCAAATTCTATTACATTTGTAGGTTTACAATAATTTACAATTCGATATAGTAATTTTCCGTATTTTTTTTTTGTAGAAGAATATTTTGCAATGTTTTTTATTTTTCTATAGTCAGTATTAAAAATTTTAGAGCCAGCACCAAAGTCTATTACTTTTATAACATCTGATTTTTTCAACAAAGATTTTCTGTAGTTTTCAGCTTTTTTATAATCTTTTCTCCTTGAATTATCAAATATTACCTCACTAACAAATTTATATACATAAGGCGAATGAACTCCATGACCTTTATAATGTTTTGCTTTGAAAAGAAATCTCAAGTATTTAAAAATTATTCTGTATTTATTCATCAAAAGAAAAATATTAGGCTTTGAAAAAAAATGATTTGCAAGATGTGAATTACTATTTTTGAGCTAATTTATTTCTGAGCTCTTCAATTTCTTTATTTAATTGGGCTTCTTTTTCAGTATTTTTTGCATAGATTTCTTCCAATGCATTATTACTATTTTTTAATTTTAATTTCAAATTATCTATTATAATAATATTGTTTTCATTGTTTAAATCAAGCTCTTGGATTGTTAATTTAGCTTTTTCAATATTCTTTTCAAGCTCTTTATAATCAGTTATATTTCTTGATACAACTTTTACTTTATAAACTATACCTTCATTATTTTTTATTGGAATAAAATCATCATATAGCCAGAAATTTTCTCCTAAAACATTTATTTTATGAGTTAGTTTTTTTGATATACCAATTTTAATTTCGTTCCAAAATTTATCTATATCAATTTCTTCTATTTTTTCCGATTTATATAAATAATCGAAATAATTTATATTTTTAATATTTTCAGGAAGAGTTTTAAATACTTTATAAAACTGATTATTAACCGAAAGAACATATCCTTCAATATTAATGTCAAATATTATTGTGTAACTATCAATACTTCTCTTAACAATCTCGTAATCAAAGTTTTTAAAATTCAACTCTTCAAAATCTTTACTTAAATCACTAATATTATTTTGAAGCTTAGATTTTTCATTTTCTAACAGATTGTTTTTAATTGTAGTTTCTTTATATTTTTGTTTAATATTTTCATGTGCTTTATTGGCAGACAATGTAGCAGCAAAAGCTTTAGCTAATTCTTCAATAAATTCTAATTCGTAATTTTGAATTATTTTAAACGAAGCAAGTTCAATAATACCAAATATTTCATTTTCAAATATAACAGGAATAATTAAAACATTTCTTGGCATTGCATTTCCAAAACCAGAACTTACTTTAAAATAATTAGCCGGAACATTGGTAATATTTAAAGTGTTTTTTTCAACAGCTGCAGTTCCAATTATTCCTTCACCAGCTTCAATTTTCTTTTTAATAAGTTTTTCTTTCCCAAATGCAAAACTTGACACTAATTCGAGTTCAAACGATTTTTCAATCTCTTTTTTTAAATATATTGCTCCAACTGCTATATTTAGATGCTCTATCAAATTATTTAACAATTCCTTAGATAGAAGATTCACATCATCAAACTCTTTTCTTAAAATGCCTGTAAACTTCTCTAATCCTGTTTTAACCCAATCGCTAATAAATCTACCTTGTTTTTCAGTTTCTAAATCATTATCATTTAGTTCAAAATTTTTCCATATTTTTAAAAGAGAATCGTTTAAAAATTGAACTCTCTCACTATCAGTAATTTCAATATTTATTTTCCTGTCAGGCAAAGCCAATAATATTTTTGCTGTTTTTAAAAGTTTTTTTGAAAATCCATTTAAAGAATCTATAATATTTCTAAATTCGAAAGGAATATTAAGTTCATTATTTTCAAATAAAATTCCTTTATCAATATTTTCAATTATTTTTAATGTTTCATTAATAAATAAGATATGTTTCAAATAAAATTTTCTACTAAAAAAATAGCTGATAATCAAAAAAACAAATGAAAGCAAAGCAAAAGCAATGAAATAAATAATAACATTACGATATTTGTTCAAGTAAATAATCTCCGACGACTCATTTAATCTATTTTCAACAATAATAAAAGTATTATTTATTTTATTTACTAATCCAAAATCGTTATTAAAACCAATTTGCATTTTTTTTCTTGAAAATAGATTAAAAACAGATTTATATTCTTTAAAAGAATCATTTATTCTATAATAATTATAGTTGTTATTATAATCTCTTTTTTTTATTAAATTTTCAATTATGTTGTTTTGTTTTTGTAAAAAATTATATGATGATTTATCAAAACTAAAATGAAATAAAGCTTGCATACTTCTAGTTTGATTGAAAAGCAAAACTATTTCATCATTTTTATTAAGTAGATTTAATCTTTTCTGCAATTCTAAAGACGAATTAATAAGTTTATTATAAATTCCATATTCGGTACTTCCTAATTGCCTTGTATAATCAAAATATAACTCAAATTGCTTTTGCAGATGTTTATAATCAAGAAGTAATAAATCATTTTTTTTTTGTAACAATAAATTATTAGAAATATCACTTTTTCTTAGATTATCTATAATTATAAAAGATTTTTTTAAGCTTAAATCTAAATCCTGAGTTAAATTATTTTTTCCTAAAGCATAAAAATCTTTTTTAAAATTATCTTTACACAATAATTTTCTATTTAATTCTTTCTGTTTTAGCAATTCAAAATTCTGAGAATTTAAATTTTGTTCATATATATCATATTTACTATTAGATGAATAAAATAAATACAATAATATCATTAATGAAATTAAATAAATTAATCCAATTATATTATTAATAAACACTAAAAGTTTAATATTCTTAAAGTTAAAAAACTTCACAATAAATTTTTGATTTTAATTAATAAATAAATATTATTGTAAAAGAAATAAAAACATTTCTTTACATTTAAGCAAATATATATAACTATTCTTGTTTGTAACAAATAAAATGCCGATTTATTAATAAAATATTATCGAAAATTTATATTCTAGAGCATTATAGTGTTTAAACATTAAGCTAAATTCTATTTAATCATGAAAATATCAAAATAAAACAAAAATATTTAAAAAATAATTTGATATATTCAAGAATATTAACGACTTTTGCAAACCTAATTTTAGAAAAGTTAAAGCTTAAAAGATATGTCAAGAATTTGTCAAGTTACAGGAAAAAAATTAATGGTAGGAAATAATGTTTCCCATTCAAAAAGAAGGACAAAGAGAAGATTTTATCCAAATCTTTTCATGAAGAAATATTACCTACAAGAAGAAGATAGATGGATTACTTTGAAAGTTTCTGCAGCAGGAATGAGAACCATAAACAAAAATGGGTTAAATCCTACTCTAAAAAAAGCTGTTGAAAAAGGGTATTTAAAAAACTATTAATATAAAATTTAATCAGCAATGGCTAAGAAAAAAGGAAACAGAATACAAGTTATTCTTGAGTGTACAGAGCACAAAGAAAGTGGAATGCCGGGTACTTCTAGATATATTACAACTAAAAATAGAAAAAACACACCCGGAAGAATGGAATTAAAAAAATATAATCCCATTTTAAAAAAAGTTACAATTCATAGAGAAATAAAATAAAATAAAATATTATGGCTAAGAAAGTTGTTGCAACACTGCAAAAAGGTGAAGGTAAAACCTTTTCAAAAGTTATTAAAATGGTAAAATCACCAAAAACAGGAGCTTACATTTTTAAAGAATCAATGGTTCCTAACGATACTGTAAAAGATTTTTTTGCAACTAAAGAATAACAGATTAAGTTAAAAAAGATATACAAAAAAAGCTTTCTTCCTATAAGAAAGCTTTTTTTGTATATTTGCCAATTACTTAAATTTTTTTTGATTATTATATTAATTAAAGAAACCAAAACTTTAAAAACATGGCAGTTTTCGGACTATTTTCTAAAGAAAACAAAGATAAACTTGATAAAGGTTTAGTAAAAACAAAAGAAAATGTTTTTAAAAAACTTTCAAGAGCTGTTGCCGGCAAATCTAAAGTTGATGACGATGTTCTAGATGAACTTGAAGAAATATTGATAGGTTCAGATGTTGGTGTTGATACAACTTTAAAAATAATTGAACGTATAGAAAATAGAGTTCAAAAAGATAAATATTTCGGCACTGATGAGCTTAATTTAATACTAAAAGAAGAAATTGGTGAACTTCTGAAAGAAAACGAATTAAGTACAAATTATATTGATGAAAATTCTTTTTCGGGTAAAGACGGAAAGCCATATGTAATTATGGTTGTTGGAGTTAATGGTGTTGGAAAAACAACAACAATTGGCAAATTAGCCAATATGTTTAAGAACGAAGGCAAATCTGTTTATCTTGGTGCTGCTGATACTTATAGAGCGGCAGCTGTTGAACAATTAGTTATTTGGTCTGAACGAGTAGGCGTACCAATAATTAAACAAAAAATGGGTTCCGATCCTGCATCTGTGGCTTACGATACTTTAAATTCAGCGATAAACAATAAAGCCGACATTGTAATTATAGACACAGCAGGACGATTACATAACAAAATTAACTTAATGAATGAGTTAACGAAAATAAAAAATGTTATGAAAAAGCTAATTCCTGGTGCCCCACATGAAATTTTACTTGTTTTAGATGGTTCTACAGGTCAAAATGCTTTTGTTCAGGCAAAAGAATTTGTAAAAACTACTGAAGTTAATGCAATTGCTCTTACAAAATTAGACGGTACTGCAAAAGGTGGAGTTGTTATTGGAATTTCAGACCAATTTAAAATACCAATAAAATATATCGGCGTTGGTGAAGGAATTAATGATTTACAAATTTTTAATAAAGTTGAATTTGTTGAAACTTTATTCAATTAAATTTTTTCTCAAAATTTCGCAATTAATAAATTCAAAACTTTTAAATTTTGAAAAATCATAAAGTAAATATTATCACACTTGGTTGTTCAAAAAATACTGTTGATAGCGAACATCTTGCAGCTCAATTAAAAGCAAATAATATCGAAATTAGTTTCGATAATTTTTCTAATAATGCAGACACAGTTATAATAAATACATGTGGATTTATTAAAGATGCAAAAGAAGAATCTATTGATACAATATTAGAATTTGTTGATGCTAAAAACAAAGGCAAAATTGAAAATCTTTATGTAATTGGCTGCTTATCTGAAAGATACAAAAAAGATTTAAAAAAAGAAATTAAAGAAGTTGATAAATTTTTTGGCGTAAATGATTTAAATAAAATTTTAAAAAGTTTAAATACTAAGTTTAAAAAAGAATTAATTGGCGAAAGAGAAATCTCTACTCCTAAACATTATGCATATTTAAAAATTTCTGAGGGTTGCGACAGAACTTGCTCTTTTTGCGCAATTCCTTTAATTAGAGGAAAGCACAAATCTGTTCCAATCGAAATTTTAGTAGATGAAGCAAAAAAACTATCTGAAAAAGGCGTAAAAGAGCTTATTCTTATTGCTCAAGACTTAACTTATTATGGAATAGATTTGTATAAAAAACAAATGCTTACAGAATTATTAAAAGAGCTGGTAAAAATTGAAAAAATAAAATGGATTCGATTGCATTACTCCTATCCGGCAATGTTTCCAGATGAACTTATTGAAATTATTGCTCGTGAAAATAAAATATGTAATTACATTGATATACCTGTTCAACACATTAACGATAATGTTCTTAAAAAAATGAGAAGAGCTCATTCTAAAAAATCAACTATTGAAATTATTCAAAAATTAAGAACATCTAATCCTAAAATTTCAATTAGAACAACATTAATGGTTGGGCATCCTGGCGAAAATAATGCAGAATTTGAAGAGCTGAAAGAATTTGTTAAGACTACAAAATTTGACAGATTAGGAATATTTACATACTCTGAAGAAGAAGATACTTTTGGTGCATCAAACTATGAAGACACTATTAATGAGGAGATTAAAACACAAAGAGCAGAAGAAATTATGTCTATTCAAGAACGAATTTCATTAGATCTGAATACAAAAAAAATAGGTGAAATATTTGAAGTAATTATTGATAGCGAAGAAGAAGATTTTTATAGTGCAAGATCAGAATACGACTCACCGGAAGTTGATAATGAAATTCTTATATTTAAAGAAGGTAAAAAACTTGAAATCGGCAAATTCTATAAAGTAAAAATAATTTCATCAGAAGAATTTATTTTATTTGCAGATTTAATTTAAAACTTTGTTTAATCTTTCTAAATTCTACAAATCAAATTAATCAGCAGAAATACTTTTCAAAATTCTACGATAATTTGAAAAAACATTTGCTCTTGAAATAAATCCAAGATATTTACCATCTTCAAGAACAACAATATTAAATTTACCTGAATGTTGTATTTTATGAGCTACATCTTCCATCGTATCATCTAACTTTACAGAATTTGTTGGAATATACATTAAATCTTTTACGAAGACTTTATCATACTCTTCAGGTTTAAACATTATGTTTCTAATATCATTCAGTGAAACTATACCCAAAAAGTTTCTATCTTCATCAATAATTGGGAAAATATTTCTTGGAGATTTTGAAACTGCATCAACCAAATCACCTAAAGTACCATCTTTATCTACTGGAACAAAATCAGTTTCAATCATTTTATGCACTTTCATAAAGGAAAGAGCATTTTTATCAGCATGGTGTGTTAATAGCTCTTTACGTTTAGCTAACTGAATTGTATAAACATTATTAGCTTCAAAATACTTAATTGTAACATAAGAAATAGTGGCCGTAATCATTAAAGGCATAAACAATTCATATCCTTGTGTCAAATCAGCAATTAAAAACAAACCAGTTAAAGGCGCATGAAGAACTCCTGCAATTAATCCGCCCATGCCAACTAATACATAGTTACTTACAGAAATATCTTTAAATCCTATATGTTTTAAAAAATTAGCAAATAAAAGACCCAAATTAGCTCCCATAAACAAAGTTGGTGCAAAAATTCCACCAATCCCTCCACTGCCAAAAGTAATAGATGTTGCTATAACTTTTAATAAAATAACAGCACCAATCAAAATAAAAGTTACTATTAAACTTTCACTTAACCCAGAAAAATAAGAGTCTGTAAAAAGATAATTGTACTCACCATGCATTGCTTGATTAACAGCCTCATAACCATCACCATACAAAGATGGAAAAAGAAGAATTATAATTCCAAGGGAGAACCCACCTATTAGCAATTTATTATATGAATGTTTTATTTTATCAAATAATCTCCCTATAAACATATAGGTTCTTGTAAAATAAACCGAAACCAAACCGGCAAAAATCCCTAATAAAATATAAAAAGGCAAATCGGAAAATTCAAATTTAGCAACTATATCAATAGGGTAAATTACATTTTGCCCTAAGAAAAAATATGAAGTTAATGTGCCTGATGCTGCGGCAATTAAAATAGGAACTATCGATGCTGTTGTTAAATCAATCATTATAACTTCAAATGCAAAAACAATTGCCGCTATTGGAGCTTTAAATATAGCAGCCATAGCTCCTGCAGATGCACATCCTAATAATAAAATTCTGTGTTTGTAAGTTAAGTGAAGTAATTTACCTAAATTCGATCCTATTGCTCCGCCTGTTGCAACAGTTGGTCCTTCAAGCCCAACAGAACCACCAAAGCCAACAGTTAATGCACTTGTTATTATTGATGAAAACATATTATGTGCACTTATATAACCATGATTTTTTGAAATAGCGTATAAAACACTAGGAATTCCATGACCTACTCTTTGCTTAATAACGAATTTGATAAATATTACTGCTAAGAAAATTCCGACAACAGGATATACGATATGCAAAAGCCTGAAATATTCGTTTGAGCTTCCTTTTTGTAATATAGATTTAATTAGATGCACTAAATTAAAAATTATAACTGCTGCAATACCTGAACCTAATCCGGTAATTAAGCTTAAAATCATTAAATATGGTCTTGTGCTGATATGTCTTATTCGCCATATCAAGAAACTTTTCAATAATGATTTTTTTTTCATTTGTTTTAGTATTATTTTTTTATTTTATTTAGATATAAATAATGTAAAAATCTACACTTATTAAAATAGTTAAATTTTCAATTGAAACTTATAATCAATACAAAATGTTTTCATACTATGTATAAAAACATTTTAAAATTATTCATCACACCAAATATATTACATTGATTTTTAGGGCTGCGAATTTAATATAATATTGAATAAAAAATTTATTTTACAAATTTAAATTTCATTTTCAAAATATTTTCTTACTGCATTTGGCAAAACATCAATAAATACAGCATTTTCAGGTTCATCTCTGTCATAAACAAGTTTTTCAAATTCATCATCTTGTAAATAGTGATATTTATGAGTTTTTACATGTGTTTTATACTTTTTATTATCTTTTGCCGTAAATTCAAAAGTTAAATCATATACTCTTTGATTATTAATTTCAACATTGGTTTCAACTTTTGAAATAAATTTACCAAATGCAACTTCGCCAAATTGAAGTATTTTTATTGCATTAATAGCTTTTTTTGTTCCAAAAAATAGCATTGAAATGCCAATTACAGGAAATATTAAAATAAGAAAAAATACCCAACCAGAAAATTCACTAACTCTTAAACCATCAACAGTAGAAATTTCAGAATTATCTCTTTTATATTTCACATCCACTTCATCATTAATATTATAAGATATGCCGGTACTATATCCCACTCCGGTATATTGGCCTCCATCAGGTGTATTATAAGAATATTTATATTCATATACCTGCACCTCATTTATATATGCATTTGTAGGATTTTGCTCAATTATTTCACCTTTTGCAAAAGGATCATTTTCGTTAAAACTCGGTGCTGAAAAAGAAGAAAACGAAACAAAAGAAAATATAAAAGGAATACTAAACAAAAAGAAGAATAATCCAATTACTGATAAAACATCAAAAAGCCATATTTTTATTTTCATACCCAAACTTATATTTCGAGCATAGTCATAACTTCGAGTAATATTGCTATTAAAACTTTTATTATTACGATATTCTTTCATATGTTTATTTTTTAATTGTTTCAAATAATTACTTTAAAATAATCATTTAGTGTGTAATAAATTCTATTTATCACAGAAAACTCATAAAATAGAATTAAATTGAAAAAAATTACCCGCTTTTAAAAATAAAATTACAAAAAAAAATTAAAATAATCCGAAAAGTTTTAAAGATGACAAACCAATTGCAAATAATAAAACATACCTAACATATATAGCACCTTTTTTTATTGCAAACTTAGTAGCAACAAAGGCACCCAGCATGCTTCCAATTGCTAGAACAAATCCAAGTATGTAATCTATTTGGTTATTAATTATAAACACCAATAAAGCGGGTATTGTGAATAATAAAGTAATAAAAACCTTTATTGCATTAGCCTTAATTAAATCATAACCAGCGCCAAGCACTAAACCTCCAAGCAAGAAAAAACCAACACCAGCTTGAATAAATCCACCATATAAACCAATAATAAAAAAAATTATAAGCTGAAATATTGATGGTTTTTCTTTAACTTTTCCAGCCTGACCTTTAATCCATGCTTCTGGTTTATACAAAATAATAAAGAACATAACTACTAGTAATACTCCAATAAATATTCTCATTATTTCATCAGTTAAATTAACTGCCCATATTGAGCCTGCAATTGCTCCAATAATACTTGGTACACCTAACCATAAACCTGCTTTATAATCAAGTACTTTATTATGCTTAAAACTACTAGATGCAACTATGCTCTGAAATAAAATTCCAATTCGATTAGTGCCGTTGGCAACATTAGCCGGAAGTCCCAGAAACATTAATAATGGTAATGTTAAAAGAGAGCCACTTCCTGCAAGAGTATTAATAAAACCTGCTACAAATCCAATTACAATAACTAATAAAATTATATACCATTCCATATTCTAAATATAAAAAACTTGCCAAAGATATAATTTAAAAAATTAAAATAGAGATATCAATTTATTAAGATATTTACCACTTATTATTCATAAATTAGAAAATTGGGAAATATAAATCATAATTGGCACACCAGCAATTGGTAATTTAAAAAATCTTCATTCATAATTCCTTGTTCGATATCGATATTTTTTTTCTGGTTTCAAGTTCCAGGTTTCAGTTTTCAGTTTTTTTTGTTCGTAAATCAATTAATCGTAATTCGGATATCGGAAATAAAAATTACAAATATCAAAAACCAAATAACAAACAAATTCAAATAAATAATATTTAATTTCCATAATTATTCGATAAATTTTTCATGGAACAAATTACAATGTACAGTTTACAATTTTTTCAAATAACTAGCTATGGCATTTATGCCCTAGTTCAAAAGTTAAAAAAAGTTAATTGAAACCATATCGTAACTCACTAATATCAATATAAATAGATGTTTATAAAATACTTGTTAAGAAACATATTTTTTTTAATGCCAAAACTCAATATCAATCAATATTAATCAAAACTTTTTAAGTAATTTTGCCCATAAATTATTTAATCATAAAATATTGATAATTATGGACTTGTTAACTAAAATAAAAGAAAGCGCCAAAAAACATAATAAGCGAATTGTTCTTCCTGAAGGAACAGAAGAAAGAACATTAAAGGCTGCAAATGAAGTTTTATCTGAAAAAATAGCAGAAATAATTTTAATTGGAAATCCTGATGAGATTATGGATTTAGCTGCAAAATATAATTTAAACCATATTAACAAAGCAAGAATTATCAATCCATTAAATCACGAAAAAAAAGAAACTTATGTTAACTTAATGCTTGAAATAAGAAAAAGTAAAGGCTTAACAAAAGAAGAAGCTGATAAATTAATAGAAGATCCTTTATATCTTGCTACTCTAATGATAAAAAATGGGGATGCTGATGGAGAAGTAGCAGGAGCCAGAAATGCAACAGGCGATGTGTTAAGACCTGCTTTCCAATACGTAAAAACAGCAAAGGGAATAAGTGTTGTTTCAGGCGCATTTATCATGATATTAAAAGATAAAAACTTTGGAGAAGATGGTCTTATGGTTTTTGCTGACTGCGCAGTTCATCCAAACCCCACAGATAAAGAACTTGCTGAAATTGCTGTTGCAACAGCTAAAACTACTAAAGCCATTGCAGGATTTGAACCTAGAGTTGCAATGCTTAGTTTTTCTACAAAAGGAAGTGCAAAACATGAAATGGTTGATAAGGTTGTAAATGCAACAAAATATGCTAAAGAAATGATGCCAGAGCTACAAATAGATGGAGAACTTCAAGCAGATGCTGCAATTATTGAAGCAATTGGAAAACAAAAAGCTCCTGAAAGCATGATTGCCGGTAAAGCAAATGTATTAGTATTTCCAACATTAGAAAGTGGAAATATTGCATACAAATTAGTTCAAAGAATGGCCGGTGCAGAAGCAATTGGACCTATACTTCAAGGAATGGCTGCACCTATTAATGATTTATCAAGAGGCTGCTCTGTTAGTGATATAACAAATCTTATAGCAATAACTGCAAATCAAGCAGCAGGTTTATAATTCTAAACAAAAATTAAATAAATATAAAAAGTATTTTAAAATGGCAGAACTCATTGTTGAGCAAATAGAAAAATATGCTCTAAATAAAAGCGAAAGACCTAAAGCCCAATTTTCTAATGTTGGTTTAGTTGGTGCCGGAACTACTGGGCAACGAATTATTCTTATGATGGCAACAAAAGGTATTGAAGTAATTTTTTTAGAACTATCTAAAGAAATTATTGATGAAACTTTTAAAGAATTGGCCGAAGAAATGGATAGTAGAATAGAGCACTGGGGCATGACAAGTGGCGATAAACGAGCAGTATTATCGAGAATTAAAGGCACTTTAGACTATTCTGACTTTAAAGAATGTGATTTAGTTATTGAGTCAATTTTATCAAAGAAAAGAGAATTAAGTGTAGATGTAAGGAAAAGTGTTTTCAAAAAAATTGAAGATAATACCAGAAGAGACGCAATAATTGCAACAAACTCAACAACAACAGTAATTACCGAATTATCTTCTGAGCTGAATTATAAAGACAGATGCTTAAGCCTTCATTTTTCAACCACAGCACCTGGTGCAAATGTTGTTGAAGTTGTTAGAGGAATACATACTAGTCAGGCTATTTGTGAAGATGTGAAAAAATTCACAACATTAATTGATAAAATTGCAATTCCTGTTGAAGAATCTCCTGGTTTAATAAGCGTTAGGCTTTTTGTTTCTCTTATCGGTGAAGCATGTGATATTTTAATGGAAAATGTTTCAAGTAAAGGGAATATTGATTTAGCAATGAAAAATGGATTAGGTTTACCTCTTGGCCCTTTTGAAATGGCTGATAGAATTGGCCTTGATAAAGTTGTTAGATGGATGGATAATCTTTATAATGAATTTGGTGATATGAAATATAAACCATCTCCATTATTAAAAAAACTCGTTAGAGCTAATCGTTTAGGCAGAAAAACACACAGTGGTTTTTATATTTATAATGAGCAAGGTAGAAAAATTGATGCTGCAGAAAACTATTCAAAATGCTAAAATCTCATTATTAAATTCTTAAAGTTTTAATTTGTATTTTAAATAAAAAATATCATAATGAATATAATGGTTCTGAACTGCGGAAGTTCATCAATTAAATATCAACTCTTTAAAATGGAAGAGGAAAGAGTACTTGCAAAAGGCATTGTTGAAAAAATTGGACTTAAAGGTGCATATTTAATGCATGAAAAAGAAGATGGTCAAAAAGTTAAATTTGAAGGTGATATATTAGACCATCAAGTTGGAATTGAATATGTTTTAGGAATATTAGTAAGCAAAGATCATGGTTGCATTGCAGATCTTGACGAAATAAATGCAGTTGGTCATCGTGTTGCACATGGAGGCGAAAAATTCACAGAAAGTGTTCTTATCGATGCAGATGTAAAAAAAGATATTGAAAAAGTAAGTGAATTAGCACCTTTGCATAATCCTCATAATTATAAAGGGATTTTAGCTATGGATTTATTACTTCCTAATATTCCTCAAGTTGCAGTTTTTGATACAGCATTTCATCAAACTATGCCTGCAAAAGCATTTATGTATGCAACACCGTATACTCTGTACAAAAAACATGGCGTTAGAAGATACGGATTTCACGGCACTAGCTATAGATACATAATTAATAAAGCCGCTGAGATGCTTAACGCCAATATTAACGAGCAAAAGGTTGTAGCATGCCACTTAGGTAACGGAGCATCTATAACAGCCATTAAAAATGGCAAATCTGTTGATACATCAATGGGTTTAACTCCTGTAGAAGGTTTAATTATGGGTACAAGAACTGGTGATTTAGATTTAGGTGTTTTATTATATCTAATGGAAAAAGAAGAAATTGGAATTGATGCTTCCAGAACATTAATAAACAAACACAGCGGAATGTTAGGTATTACTGGTGTTTCGTCAGATATGAGAGAGATTGAAATAGCTGCAGAACAAGGTAATGAAAGAGCTCAATTAGGTTTGGATATGTACTACTATAGAATTAAAAAATATATTGGTGCTTATGCTGCTGCTATGGGTGGAATAGATACTCTTATATTTACAGGTGGTATTGGCGAAAATGCAGATATTATAAGACGTGGAATAACTGAAGATTTAGAATTCCTTGGAATTGAATTAGATTATGATAAAAATAAAGGATTGAGAAAAAAATCAGAAATAATAAATTCAAAAAAATCGAAGGTAAATATTCTTGTAATTCAAACAGATGAAGAATATGTTATTGCTAAAGACACAGAAAAAATAATAAATAATATTTAAAATATTTTGATTAGTATTTAAATAATAAATTAATTATTTAAATACTAATTTTTTTATAAATTCAATTTAACTTAATATCAAATAGCTGAAAATCAATAGATAAATGTTCACAAAACTTAAAGAATTATTTGAGAAAAATTTAAGCAAGTCAAATATACCAAAATTAGTATTGGCAGTTGCTCATGATAAACATTCATTAGAGGCAATCTTATTAGCTGAAAAAAAAGGTATCGTTAAATCTGTATTAGTTGGAATTAAAACTGAAATTGAAAAAATTGCTGCCGAATTAGATTTTGATTTATCAGAAATTGAGATATATGACATTGAAGATAAAGCACTTGCTGTAAAAAAAGCAATAGAAATTATCAATAATGGTAAAGCTCAAATATTAATGAAAGGAAATGTTTCCACAGCAATATTATTAAAAGCAGTTTTAAACAAAGAATGGGGATTAAATTCGGGAAGTTTATTATCGCACTTAGCTATTTTTGAATTAGAATCATATCATAAATTATTATCCATAACAGATGTTGCAATGAATATTGCACCTGATGTTAAAGAAAAAATTGGGATAACACAAAATGCTGTAAATTATTTGAATAAAATAGGTATTAAAAATCCAAAAGTTGCAGCAATTTCAGCAGCCGAAACAGTTAGCCATTCAATGCAATCTAGCATAGATGCAGCAATAATAGCTAAAATGTCGGAAAGAAATCAAATAGGCAATTGTATAATCGACGGACCTTTGGCATTAGACAATGCAATTAATAAAAAAAGTGCTAATCATAAAGGTATTACAAGTCCGGTAGCTGGAGAAGCCGATTTATTATTAATGCCAAATATTGAAACAGGAAATGTCTTTTATAAAAGCTTAACATTTTTCGCAAAGTCAAAAGTAGCAGCTGTAATTTTAGGTGCAAAAGTTCCAATAGTTTTAACATCACGTTCAGATTCTGAAGAAACAAAACTTAACAGTATTTATTTAGCTGCATCAGGCGTATAAATATTATTATAAAATTTAGTTTTATATTATTGATTATTTACATAAATATTTAATAATTAACTATTTAGCAAATTAATTTATCTATTAATAAGTTCAATAATTTTATTAGTAAATTTTGCTGAAAATTAATATTTAAACCTAAGCTAAAAAACTAATTTTTAAATAGTTAAATAAATTAAAACTATAATTTAATACAGCAATAAAAAAATAAGAATTATTATGAAAAATATAAGAATATTAGCTATAAACCCAGGTTCAACGTCAACAAAAATTGCTGTATATCAAAATGCAAACCCTGTTTTTCTTAAAAATATAAAACACGAAACTGAAGAATTAGCTCAATTTGCAACTATTGCAGATCAATACGAATTTAGAAAAAATATTATACTTGAGGAATTAAAAAAAGCAGAAATTAGGCTTGATTTAATAAGAGCTGTTGTTGGTCGTGGAGGTTTAATAAAACCAATAGAATCAGGAGTTTATGAGATTAACGAGAACATGATTAGAGATTTGATTAACAGTCCATTAGGCGAACATGCAAGTAATCTTGGAGGTTTAATAGCACATGAAATTGCATTAAGCCTTGATGATGCAAAAGCGTATATTGCTGATCCTGTGGTTGTTGATGAATTATCTCCACTTGCTCGAGTTTCTGGTCATCCTGCATTTAGACGAAAATCAATTTTTCATGCTTTAAATCAAAAAGCAGTGGCTCGTTTACATGCAAAATCGGTAATGAAAGAATATGAAGAACTGAATTTAATAGTTGTTCATATGGGCGGCGGAACAACAATTGGAGCTCATGAAAAAGGCCGGGTAATTGATGTAAATCAAGGACTTGACGGCGAAGGACCTTTTTCACCGGAAAGAAGCGGCACTTTACCAATTGGAGATTTAGTAAAAATGTGCTTTAGTGGCAGATATACAAAAGAGAAAATAAAAAAAATGATTAATGGCGAAGGCGGTTTAGTTGCTTATCTTGGTACAAATAGCGCTTATGATGTTGAACTTAGAGCTATAGATGGTGATGAAGAAGCAAAATTTTATTTAGATGCAATGGCTTATCAGGTTTCTAAATATATTGGTTCTATGTGTCCGGCTTTAAAAGGCAAAGTTGACGCTATACTTTTAACAGGCGGATTAGCAAACAGCAAATATTTTGTAAATAAAATTATTGAAAGAGTTTACAGAATTGCACCTGTTCATGTATATCCGGGAGAAGATGAAATGCGCGCATTAGCACTAAACGGATTAATGGTGATACAAGGAGAAATCAAACCAAAAATTTACGATAAATAAACAATTTATATATAAATAATATCAAATAAAATTAATTTATTAGATTTTTATAGTGCTTATAATCAGCTATTTAGCTAAGATTATTATAAATTAAAACTTCTAGCTTTCTTAAATATTCAGATACATAAATCATTCTAGAACCATACCAGCTAAACATTTCTCCATCTACATTTATAATTTTGCTTTTTGGTAATATCTTCTGAAAAAACGCTTTGTCTATCTGTTTGAAATTATATGGTTCGCTTGGTAAAAAAACTATTTCAGGATTTTTATTTATAATTTCTTCAATATCAATAATTGGATATTCTGTTTCTTTATCTGCAAAAACATTTTTCAAATTACAAATTTCAAGAATTGAATTAATAAATGTATTATTATTAATTGTAAAAAAAGGATTTTTCCAGATTGGATAAAAAACGGTTCTTTGTTTAAAGTCAATTTTATTTTCTATAAAATTACGAGTTATTTTATCAATAATTAATCTGCCATTTGCATTTTTGTTTGTTAAATTTCCAATTACACGAATCATATTTAATGCATCATCAAAATTATGAATGTCAAAAATATATACAGGATATTTTTCGGCAAGTTTTAATACTGCAATTTTCTCATTTTCAGCCTTTTCAGCAATAATTAAATCAGGTTTTAATTCATCAATCTTATTAAATTTAATAGTTTTAGTTCCTCCGATTTTTGTTTTATTTATTGCCTTTTCAGGATGAATACAAAAAGAAGTAATGCCAACAATTTTTTCATCTAAATCCAAATCAAATAACAATTCTGTTATCGAAGGAACAAGAGAAATTATACGTTTTGGAGGAAAATCTATTGTAATATTCCTCTTTAATGAATCTGTAAATTTCATAATTTACAATTAATTTATTTGTATATTTATCTATACAAAATAAGTAAATAAAAGCTTTAATAGCTTAATAAAATGAATAAAAAAGAAAATATACAAACTAGCAGATATACAAATTTTGATTTACCATATTGGCGATATATTCCTAAATATGAGCAACATCCAGATAAAACACCAAATAGAATCCATATTCCTTTATTGCCTGAATCAACTTTAAAGTTTTCTGAAAAAACCTGGCAAAAATCTGAGCGTTATTTATATGCAATTGATTTATTTAACCACAAATATTATTGGGAAGTGCATGAAGTACTAGAAAAAATTTGGCTTGAAAATAATAAAAATTCTAAATGCAGTATTTTTATTCAAGGAATAATACAACTTTCTGTTGCATTATTAAAAGAAATTGAAGATAATAAAGTGGGATTTAACAGATTAACAAAAAAATCTTTTTTAAAATTAAAAACACAAAAAGGAATCTTTCTTGGGATAAAAATTGAAGATTTAATAAATCAGCATAATAGCTTTATTAAAGGAGAAATAGAACACGCTTTAATTATATTAACATTCAACCGACAATAAGCACTTTAGCATAAATACTTCAAAATTTATTAATTATTTTTCATCAAAAATTCAATAAATAAGCTTATTTAATAAATAAATTAATATTTTTATAAAAAAAAGTTGAGTATTTATTTTTTTTTTTACTTTTGCTACCTTTAAAATTTAAAATGAAAAGTTTTTTTTACTTCGATTGTTGCTTTAAGATGAAGAATATGAGTAACAAAGTGTTTGGGAAGCACACCGAAAAAATTAAAATAGATTCTTCAAAAAATTTCCTTCAAAATATTTATAGTCATCTTCAGATTATAAAACTTATCTATCAAAATTCAAATTATAGAGTATAGTAAAATTTAATTTATATTTATAGAGCTGAGCTTTTTGAAAAAACAAATTCTTAATCTATGTAAAATTTATAATAATCATCCAATTTACTGGATATTAAATTAAAATTTTTATAATAAATATTAAATGAATACAAAATATATTGACTTAATTAATCAAACTTTCGATTTTCCACAAATAGAATTTGAACTTAACAAAAAAAATGAATTACAATTTCATAATATAGATATAATGAAATTAGTTGAAGAATACGGTACACCGCTGAGATTCACATATTTGCCTCAAATTTCAAAAAATATTCAAAGAGCTAAAACATGGTTTAATAGTTCAATTGAAAAATATAACTATAAAGGAAATTATAATTATTGCTATTGCACAAAGAGCTCGCATTTTAAACATATTCTTGAAGAAGCATTAAAAAATGATATTCATATAGAAACGTCCTCTGCTTTTGATATCAACATAGTTGAAAATTTAAAAAAAGAAGGAAAAATAACAAATGACACTTATATTATTTGCAATGGGTTTAAACGCGAACAGTATATAAACAACATTGTTGATTTAATTAATAACGGACATCATAATTGCATTCCTATAATTGATAATTATGAAGAAATTAATCTATTAAGCACAAAAATTAATGGAAAATATCAAATTGGAATCAGAATCGCATCAGAAGAAGAACCTAAATTTGAATTTTATACTTCACGATTAGGAATTGGATATAAGAATATTTTGAGTTTTTATAAAAGAGAAATTAAAAATAATGAAAAAGTAAGTTTAAAAATGCTTCATTTTTTCATCAATACAGGAATTAAAGATAATGCATATTATTGGAACGAATTAACAAAATGTTTAAAAGTATATGTTGATTTAAAGAAAGTTTGTCCTACAATTGACAGCTTAAATATTGGCGGAGGATTTCCAATAAAAAATTCTTTGGAATTTAATTTCGATTATGAATACATGGTAGACGAAATAATAAACCAAACAAAGTTAGCCTGTGATGAAGCTGGCATTGATACTCCACATATATTTACAGAGTTTGGCACATTTACTGTAGGCGAATCTAGTGCAAACATATATAAAGTTCTATATCAAAAACAACAAAATGACAGAGAAAAATGGAACATGATTAATTCATCTTTTATTACAACTCTTCCAGATTCATGGGCAATAAACAAAAGATTTTTAATGCTTTCAATTAATAGATGGAATGATAAATATGAAAGAGTATTACTAGGCGGATTAACATGCGATAGTGATGATTATTACAACTTAGAACAACATATAAATGCAATATATCTACCTGAATATGACGAAGATAAACCATTATACATTGGTTTTTTCAATACAGGAGCTTATCAAGAAAGTATTGGTGGATACGGAGGACTTCAACATTGCCTTATTCCACAGCCAAGACATATAATAATAAGCAATGACGAAAACGGAAATATAATAACAAAATTATTTAGAGAACAACAAACACATAGTGAATTTTTAAAAATTTTAGGGTACAATGAATAAAAAAACTTATGCAGGAATTCCTGAAGAGTATTCTAAACTTGAGAACTCTTCAATAGTACTAATTCCGGTTCCTTACGACGGAACTACAACTTGGTTAAAAGGTGCTGATAAAGGCCCAAAAGCTTTTTTAGAAGCATCTGAAAACATGGAACTATATGATATTGAAACAGATAGTGAAGTTTATAAAGAAGGTATTTATATTGCACCAGCAATAACTGAAAACGATTCGCCGGATAATATGGTAAATGCTGTCCATAAAGAAACTAAAAACTACATAAACAAAAAAAAATTTGTAAGTTTAGTTGGCGGTGAACATTCATTAACAATTGGTGCTATTAGAGCCTTTAATGAAAGTTATGAAGATTTAACTGTATTACAAATAGATGCACATGCTGATTTAAGAAAAGAATATAATGGCTCAAAATACAATCATGCTTGTAGCCTATATGAAGCAAATGAAAACACAAATTTAATTCAAGTTGGAATTAGAAGCATGGATATTTCCGAAAAAAACAAAATGGATTTAGAAAGAGTTTTTTTCGCAAAAGATATGGCAACTGAAGACTATTGGATGGACGATGCTGTTGATTTAATGACAGATAATGTTTATATCACCTTTGATTTGGATGCTTTTGATCCTTCAATATTTCCTTCAACAGGAACTCCAGAGCCAGGAGGATTATTGTGGTACGAAACTCTATACTTTTTAAAAAAAGTATTTAGTGAAAAAAATGTTGTCGGTTTTGATATTTCAGAATTTTTACCAAATGAAACAGATAAATCGTCCGACTTTTTAGCAGCAAAACTATATTATAAAATGTTAAGCTATAAATTCAAAAAAGAAGAATAAAAATGCAAGATAAAGCAATATCAAAATTCATTGAAAAATATTTTTTACATTTCAATGCAGCTTCATTAGTTGATGCAGCTAAAGAATACAAGAATCAATTAAACAATAATGCTAAAATGTTATTATCAATGGCTGGTGCAATGAGTACTGCCGAACTTGGTAAAATTTTAGCAGAAATGATTAGAAAACAAAAAATCCATATTATTTCTTGTACAGGCGCAAATCTAGAAGAAGATATTATGAATTTAGTAGCGCATTCTCATTATAAAAGAATTCCTAATTATAGAGATTTAAACTCTCAAGATGAATTAAATTTACTAGAAAAAGGACTTAATCGAGTAACAGATACATGTATTCCTGAAGAAGAAGCTTTTAGAAGAATTCAAAAACATATTTTTAAAATATGGAAAGATGCCGAAGAAAAAGGTGAAAGATTTTTCCCACATGAATTTATGTATAAACTTTTACTTTCAGGTAATTTAGAACAACATTACGAAATAGAACCTGAAAACAGCTGGATGTTAGCTGCTGCAAAAGCAAATTTACCAATAGTAGTTCCGGGATGGGAAGATAGCACTATGGGCAATATTTTTGCTTCGTATGTAATTAAAGGCGAACTTAAAGCATCTACAATGAAAACAGGTATTGAATACATGACTTTTCTTGCAGATTGGTATATAAAGAATTCTGAAAAAGGAATTGGATTTTTCCAGATAGGAGGAGGAATTGCTGGAGATTTCCCAATTTGTGTTGTTCCAATGCTTTCTCAGGATTTAGAAATGGAAAACACTCCATTTTGGAGCTATTTCTGCCAAATTTCAGATTCTACAACAAGCTATGGTTCTTATTCAGGAGCTGTTCCAAACGAAAAAATAACTTGGGGTAAAATAGATGGAAAAACGCCTCAATTTATAATAGAATCAGATGCAACAATTGTTGCACCACTTATATTTGCTTATATATTAGACATGTAAGGTTTATACATTTTTCATATAAAAATAAAAACACCTCAAATTTTGATTATTTAAAATTTAGAGGTGTTTTTTTATAAATTATTCTTTCAAATAATTTTATAACGATTTATCTTTTATTAGCTCAAATTCATATAACTCCTTATAAACCATCAAACTAGCCCATGCATCAGTGGCAGCATATTTCAATTGAGATTCAATTAAAATTTCAGATTCCCAGTTTGACAAGCGTTTAGATTTTGAAATTTTAAAGCCCAAAACAATAGCTGTAAGCTTTTGTAAACTATAATTCTGTATTTCAAATTTCTTAACATAATGTTGTAATTCGATAAAAGAATTAGGCTCAAAATCACTTATGTTTTTTAATGCAATAATATCATCTTTAATAGCAACTCCTATTTTAATAATTTCTTTAGAGTTTAAAATATTTTTTAAAGATTTTGGCAATTTTGTTAGTTTTAACTTAAAAATAAAAGCATCATTTTCAGAAGATAATTGCAAAATAGAAACTCCATTTCTCTGCCCTTTTTTAAAAACAGGTTTTGTTTCTGTATCAAATCCTATTACTTTTTGATTTTCTAAAAATTTAACAGCTTCTATAATTTTTTCCTTAGTATCTATAACATGAATATTTCCTTCAAATGATTTAACCGGCAATTCATTCAACTCATCTTTTGTTATGCTTTTAGCAAATTTATTCATTCTTAATCTTCTTTTCTATTATTAAATTGTTGATTTATAATCCATTTAGAAGTGTCAATATCATCAAAATTTTCATGTACTTGCTTGAAATTCCCTTCTTCATCATCTTCTTCTTCAAGTTCAGTTCCATAAATTAAATTATGCAAAACAGATAAAACTGCAATTAATCTAGGTCCCCAAAAAGATTCAAAATTATATTTCAATTCGCTCAAACCTGCTTTAATGCTATCTTCATTAGCAACTTGAACCAAAGTAGAAATATCTTTTAAATCCTGATAAATATCTGTTATACATTCAGATAAACTTGCACTGTCTATTTCGGTTGTGTTAAAAGTTTCTGGTGTGTATATGTCAACAAATGATTCATGAACACCAAATTTAGTTGCAATTTTACTTCTTATATATTCCCAATCTGCTTCTTGAACAAATTTTTCAATAGGATCATCAATTATATCATCAAAATTAGAAATCAAACTTGTTTTTAAATATATTAGTGATAATATTTTTTGAATTTTTGATATAAAATCTCTTTTTGAATATTCATCACTATTCTCAAGAATAAAACAATATTCAGCCGAAACTAATAAAAAACCTTTTATTTCTTCAATTAAACTATTCATAATAAAATAAAGATTTAGGATAAAAAATTATTATTATTGAGTTTTAATAAACCTGCATTTTAGGGAAGTAAAAAACATCTATTAAAAAACGCCGAAACTAAATAAAATAAAAAAAAAGGGAATAATTAAAAATCGCACAAAGTTACAAAAAAGAAATTTAACCTTTTCACAAAATGTAATGCTATTAAAATTTACTCGTCATCAAGTATGTTTTACTTATCAACAAAATCATTAGATTCATCAAAAAAAAATAGCATTTCATGTAAAAATAATCATAAAAATACTTGCGTCAGACTATATAAACACACTATCTTTGTATTATATGGCAATATTTTAATAAATAAGGAATAAAAAATGTCAAATACAAAAGATATAATTTATATAAAAGGAAAAGAATCCTTTATTGTAAGTATTTTTACTTTACTTGCTACTATTATATTTTTTGCACCTATTGTTTTGATATTAATTTTAAAATTATCTTATTCAGTTATTAAAAAAATTCGTAATAATGTTCTTTTAATAACTCAATTAGAAAGTCATAGTTTAGAGAAAATTTTAAGATAAGCCCCTTTTTAAGGTTCAAGCCTAAAACCGATTACAAGTATATCATCAGTTTGTTCAACATCTTTCATCCAGTTTTCAATAGAATAATTTAAAACTTTTTCTTGTTCTTTCAATGTTTTTTGATAATTTTCAAAAATAATTTCTTTCATTCTTTTAATCATATATTTTCTATTACTAGGTCCGCCAAATTGATCTTGGTAACCATCTGAAAAAATATAGAAATAAGTAACATGTTCAGCGTATGAAATTACATGATTTGTAAATGGCTTATCATTGTCGGTTTTTCTTCCACCAATAGATTGGCTGTCGGCTTTAATTAAAAAAAGTTCATTGTTTTGAATATAGATTAAAGGATTTTTAGCACCAGAATATTCAACTGTTTTATTAATTTTATCGATTGTACACAATGCCATATCCATACCATCCTGATTATCTGTTTGGTCCTGTTTTAAAGCATTTTGAATATATTTATTTTTAAGTTCTAGAATTTCTGAAGGTTTAACCACACCCTGATTTACAATTGTTGTTAAAATTTCGCTGCCTATCATGCTCATGAAAGCACCAGGAACACCATGTCCTGTGCAGTCTACAGCAGTAATTATTATTTTTCCGTTTTTTTCTGCATACCAATAAAAGTCACCACTAACTATATCTCGTGGCTTTAATAATATAAAATTATCGGTTAATGCCTGACTAATTTTTTCTTTAAGCGGGAGCATTGCTTCTTGTATTCTTTTCGCATAGTTTATACTTGCAGTAATGCTTTTATTTTTTGCTTTAATTTGTTCATTTATTTCAAAAAGGAGATCTCTTTGTGCTTCAATTTCTTCTTTTTGCTGATTTAATTCAGCATTTTGCATTTGTATTTTCTTAGTTCTTTCTTTTACTAATTGTTCAAGATATTCTTTTTGCTTTCTTAAACGTCTGACACTTAATCTTACAATACCAAAAATTAATAATACGAGTGCAATAAAATACAAAATTATAGCCCAAATAGTTCTATACCAAGGTGGTTTTATTGTAAAAGAATATGTGGCTTCAATACTCTCAACTTCATAAATATTTTTTGCTATAACATGAAATACATAATCACCTTCTGCAAGGTTAGAGTATTCTTTAAAGTTTTTACTTTTCCAGTCTGTCCAGTCATCATCATTTCCTTCAAGAAAAAATTTAAATTTTATATTTTTAGGTTCATCAAAGTAAGGAGATGAAAATGTAAATCTAATATCGTTAAAATTATAAGGTATTTTAAGTTCTTGAATTGCTGGCTGAGTTAAAGAAACATAACCAATACTATCTATATATGAGCCATCAAATATTAATGAATCGTTTGTTATAAATTCTACTTTTTTTATTAATGCATTATATGGTTTGTAATAATCTTTAGAAACTTTTGAATCGTAGTGTATAAATCCTTTTTCGGTACCAATAAGTATTTCATTATTGTTTAAAGGTAAAATAGAATAAATTTTATTTCTAAATTTATAAAATGGAGTTTTATTAAGATAAAAACTTCCATTTTTTTGTTTTATGAGTTGTCCTAATTCAAAAACCAAAGTATTTGTATTGTCGACTTTTCTTTCTTGCTTAAACCACAAATTACCTGTTTTATCTTCAATCAATAGTGTAATTCGAACATCTTTTCCTAAAATTTCGTTTAATTTTTTTTCTAATATAAATTTATCATTTTCATTATCGTACTTATAAATGCCTGTATTAGAACCGATTAAAATTTGTCCATCAACTTTAAAAATATTATTATTTTCAATGTCAGAAATACCTTTTTCTGTTCCATACCATTCAACACTAACACTGTCTAATTTTTCATTTAAAATAAGTTTACAAATTCCCTTTTTTTCATCAGAAAACCAGATATTATTTTTTGCATCTATTTGAATATGCCTGCATTTTTCAGAAAATCCTTTTATATTGTGTTTAAAAATCCATTTTCCAACATTTACATTTTTCTTATTTTTATTCGATTTTTTGTTATTGTACTTATATTCTAACAAAACTAAACCTGTACTAGTACCGGCTAAAATGTAATTTTGCTGATTTGAGATTTTCAAAAATTGCCAAAAAGTATTTGCATTATCTTCAAGTTTTATTCTATCAATTTTGCCATCTTTAATAACATTTATTCCTTTTGTTGCGCATAACAAACAGCCATTCATTGTATCTAAATCCCAAATTTCAAGCGGCTCTCCTATTTGATTAAAAGTTTCAATATTGTTTAAATGATTTTCAAAGTCTGACCATTCTTTATAAAAAATACCTGCTGAGTTTCCAATATAAAGCCTATCTTCAAACAGAATAGATGAATATGTTGTATTATTAAGATTGTATTTATTATCGAATAAAGAAATAGGAAGGCTAGTAAAAACGGTAGAAATTCCATTAGCAAGCGTAAGCCAAATATTTGAGCGCTTATCCTGAAAGACTTTTAATACTTTATCGTTTTGTAATCCGGTGTTTGTATTATAATGTTGTATTACTTTTCCTGTTTTGTCAATTACAATTAAACCTGCAGAAAATAGTCCTAATGCGTAGTTATCATCATTCAATTTTATTGCTGATGTAACTTTCTGTTGTTCAAGATATTCATATTTTTGAGTATCAATACTATATATTTGTTTGTCGTTAAATAAGAATAAACCGTCGCTGTAATTATAAGAAACAATTAATAATTCTTTTCCATAAGGTAATATTGCTGAAATTATTGAATTTGAAAATTTTTCGCCTCCATTAAGTTTAATAATTTTGCCATCTTTATATTCCGATAATCCTTTGCCTTTAATTCGAATAAAAATTCTATCATTTACATCAAAAACTTGTTTTAAATTTTCATATTTAATGGTTTTAATTTTATTATTGAAATATTCATAAATGGCTCCTCTGGCAACAAAATAAGTTTTATCTTTCGAGATTAGTATTTTACCAATTACATCAAAGCTTTTATCTTCTTGTTTTTCAATTTTTTGAACCAAGGAAACGTAGCTTAATCTTCCAATAGAATCTGGTGCCAAATAACCGAATTCATCGTTTGAACCAACAAAAATTCTTCCTTTAGTATTTATTGCAAGTGAAAATACTCTTGTGTCATTTACTGGAATTAATTGCCATTTTTGCCCGTCAAACTCAAGAACACCAAGTGCATTGGCAAAATACATAACACCTCTTTTGTCTTGTGTTATTGACCAATTTTGGGCTGCTGCATTATATTCTTCTCTAGAATAGTTAATTATATAAGGTATACCTTTGTTCTTAACCTGATTAAAAGCACTAATTGGAAGTAATAAAATAATGATTAATACAATATAAAAATGTTTCATTATCGTGAGATATTTTATTCCTATGTTTGATTTCCTGAATAAATATACAAAATTCAATTAGCAATTTTGTTTATTTTTTCCAGTTATTAAAAATCATTTCAACTTTATCATCTATTAAAATATAATTTATTTTACCAAATGAATTTATTTTAGATTTATTATAATCTATTAAATCGCCATTAAAACCAAGTAAATTAATTGTTTTATTGTTAATTTTAATAGCTCTTGTAATATAATATGAATTTGCATTAAAAAATGGTTTAATTTCAATTAATTTACCATTTTCATCTAATATAGCAATACAAGTGTTGTTTTTAGTTCCTGTTTCACTATTAATTACTTTTTCTGCTGATTTTATTGCTGAAAAATTTAAAATTACTAAAAAATTTGTATTAACTTTTATTATATCAACAATATTGCCAGTTAAATCAAAGTCGCTAGTCCAAATTAAACTTAAGTCTTCACCTTTAAACTTTGAAATTAACGATTTCTCCTCTTTTTCGTATATAAATGAATTCATATTTAAACCTTTAAACCCAATTAAATAATTATCGTTTATTTCGTCGTATCTGAAATATCTGGGAATAAAAGCCACATTTAAAGATTTTTTTATTTTTAGTTTTCCTTCATAATCTATCTTATAAAGCTCGTTTTCGATATTATTATCTTTAATTGATGTTATTAAAATATCGCATCCATTTTCATTTGCTTGAATAAAAGCGCCATAACTGTTTGAAATTTTATCTGCATAAAAAGTTTTTACCCATTCAATATCTTTTTTACCGTTTGATTTTGCAATAAATGCTGCATTAATTTTATTTTTCAATTTTGTTGTTCCGGTAATGTAATAGTCTCCATATGAATCAATTATGTAGGCTTTTGTGTAATATTTTTCAATTTCTACATTATCAAAATTAATATCACTAATTTTTAAATTAATTTCTGATTTATTGTATATAAAAGATATTGAATCTTTTTTTACAAGTATATCGTTAATAACAGATTGACCTAAATTATCATAATAATTGTTCAAACTTGTATTTAAAAATTCTGATTCTTTAGTTGTAAAATTTTTCAAACCTTCAAATCCACCATAATTATCATCGAAAAATTCTTTATATTTATTTACATCATATAAGTTTACTTTACTTTTAAAATTGTTAATTAAAGTATCTGTTTCTTTATTTTTTTTGATTAAAGAATAAAAATATTTTGCTTTTTGTGATAAAGGAAAATTACTAACAGAATCTGATGGATTATTTAATGGATTTCTAGCTAAAATTAAATAATCTAATTTGCTGTCTTTATAATTAAAAAGTTCTAAAACCAAAGATTTATGATCGTATTTACCAATCTGATATTTCAATTTTTCGTCTATATGATACTTTTCAATTCCAAAAGCGTAATCATTCATATTTAATAACTTATCAACATTTCTGTTTAAAGCCTTTTCTGTTATATCAATTTCATTTCGTAATTGAAAAAGATCTGATTTCATTAATTTTTTCAAGCTTTTTATCCATGTTCCATAATCCCAAATAGGTATTAAATCGAGTAAAAAATCAGAGCCTGTAAGTCCTTGTAAACGATAAGTGTCTATTGGTAATAATTTATACTTTTGATTATAATTTTTTATTGGATAGTTTTTTACAGCAGTTTGATAGTTCTGAAGGAAATATAAAGTAGAATCGAAGGAGCTTTCAAGTTCATTCAATTTCTTCATAAAGTCTTCATCTGCAGTCATGTAAATGTCCTTTATTTTATTATTTTTTTGATTAATTTCTTTAAAAATACTAATACAATTATTATAATGTTTAATGCTTGAATTAAAATAATTTGTAACAATATTCACATTTTTTTTATACTCGTTATTTGCAGCAATTTTATCAGTAATAAGTGCATCAATATCTTCAAATTGAATTTTTTGCAAGTCTTTAAATTTGCCTACATTTTCATAATATTTCTGATTTTTACGAACTTCTTTGTCGTCGATTTTAGATTTTGCCAGTCCAAAATAAAGGTTTGTGTTATATATAAAAAACTCGACATCTTTTTTTTCGACTAATGCATCATAATCTTTAGCCCAAAACTCAGCAATTAAGCCTAATTGCAAGTATGTATTTGCAAAATAAGGTTCTTGTTTTTGAAATACAAGCAGTAAAGAATAAGCACCTTCTTTACTTTCTTCTACTACGGTTTTATATACATTTTTATATTTAAGGTTTTTTTGAGCAAAAATATCTCGGCCAATAAAAATTAAAATTACTGAAATAAAAAAGTATTTTAATTGTATTCTTTTAGTAATCATAATGTTATAAATTTCAAAAAACCTAATTTTGTTAACTTTTAATAATTTTAAGCTCAACTCTTCTGTTCAAAGCTTTATTTTCATCTGTATCATTTGGATATAAAGGTTTTGTTTCACCATGTCCTTTTGAAATTAATCGCGATGAGTTTATGTTTTTTTCCAACATATACTCTACTACAGTGTTTGCTCTTCTTTTAGATAATCTTAAATTATAAACATCAGAACCGGAATTATCTGTATGAGCAGAAATTTCAATTTTAATATCAGGATTATCATTCATTAATTTAACAACTCTGTCTAATTCGCTAAAAGACTCAGAATTTAAATCGTCTGAGTTAACTTCAAAAGTAATATTATTAAGTGTTAGCTTTGTATCTTCTTTTAATTGTTTAAGTTTTACTTCTAATTTTTGGTTTTGCTTTTTCTTCTTCTTTAAATCAACAGTTGTATTATAAAACGAATAACCTTTAGGACTAACACTAACATTATATTTGTCGCCATCTCTTAAATGGATAATATATTTACCTTCACTATCCGGAGTTGCCACTGTTTTAATCACTTCATTGTTTTCAAGATTTGTAATAATTACTTCAACAGGCAATCCCAGATTTGTTTCTTCATCTGAAATATTTATCTCAAACTCAACTTTTTTTGCATTAAGTTCAATATCTCTTTCAAATTCGTCAAATTGCACAATTTTTGTCAAATCAAAGTCAAAATATTCAGAATCATAATAATCTGCTTTAATTGAAATACGATATTTTTCTCCAATCGGAAGAATAATTCTATATAAACCTATTTTTTCTTTATCAATTTGTGTTTTTATCGGGATGCTATCCACACCTGAAACTTCAATAATACTTTCAATGGGTTTATATATTTCTTTATCAATAATATTTAGCAATAAACTTATGTTTCTATACAAACTAACATTTGTAACTTGCTGTTCATTTTTTCTTATTTCTTTTGTATCAACATTTAAAAAATAATGAGAATAATTTTCTTTCTGAAAGTCTATCTGATACTCATTTCCTCTTGGGAGATAAATTTCAAACTCACCATTTTCATCAAAATTATTTAAACTATATAACTGTCTTGATGTATACGGATCATAAACAAAAATATTTGCCGACAATGGTTTTTTACTAGTTAAATCTCTAACAAACCCTTTTAACTGCAATACTGTTCCAGGCAAAAATTGTCTGGGCATATCCATTTCATAAATATTACTGTTTACAGTTTTTTTATCTGATTGCTCAATTGAATATAACGTTTTATCAGAATTAAAAAATGTGCCCGGACAAAAATCATTAAATTCAGTATTCAAAGTGTCAATACTTTCAGCTGGCAACCAAACATTTTTTGCTATCAATTTTGTTTTGTAAATGTCAAAACCTCCTTTACCACCTTCTCTATAAGAAGAAAAGTATAATGTTTTATTATCTATAGATATTTTTGGTGTTTGTTCGCAACCAACGTTAATTGGTACGGGAAGTTTTATCGGATTCTCCCAATTTCCGCTTTTATCTCTAACAGATAAAAAAATACTTTTACATTCATACCCGTCTATTCCAATTTCTGAATTGTTTCTTACAAAATATAATGATTTATCATCTATTGATATTGATGGTTGCCCTTCATAAGCTTTAGAATTAATTGGTGTGCCAATACTTTTTGGTTCAGTCCAATTATCTCCAATTCTTTCAGAATAAAATATATCAACATCTGATGAATCTTTATTAAAATCAGCACTGAAATATAATTTGCTTGCATCATAATTAAATGACGGATATCTTATATTTCCTAGTCCTCCGTTAAAACTATTTATTATTTCTATTTCTACAGGCTCGCTCCAAAAACTATCAGATTTCTTTTTAGTATAATAAATCTTAAATTTACCCGATTTATCAGATGAAAAAACCATTTCATCACCCGAGTTATTTATCGCAGGGTCATATTTATTAACAAAATTAATACCTATCGGAGCTTTAACAGAATTAATTACTTGTCCGAAAAAGTTTGAATAAAATATAATATTAAAAATAAAAATTAAACCTATAATTTTAAAATTAGCCTGTTTCACATTTAAAAACTTTAAATTATTTTTTCAAAAAAACTAAGTTCTAAATTAATTATTTATTGCTTCTTTAATGTCTATTTTCTTATCATTTTTATATGCAACAACAAATGCTCCTCTAACCTTTATTTTTTTCACAAAACTTTTTGCTTCTTCATATGTTTTAAAATCTCCGATAGAATATTTATACCATATATCGTAATGTTTTGTAACAATTTCTTTAGGCCCTTTGTAGTACATTTTTATTTTCCATTCAGGAATTGGTTTTTTCGATGCCGCTATTTGTACATGAAAATTTAAAGATCCGGCCATGCTTCTTTCTCTTTCCGCATCAGCTAATCTTTGTTTTTCAAAAATTTCTAAGTCTGACATTTTTTGTCTTGCTTCTGATGCATATACACCACTAGGATATTCATCAAGATAATTCTGAAATGAAACTATTGAATTTTCACTTAAAGCATTATCCCAAACTCTTTTTTCTTCTTCTTCTAATTGCTTTTTATTTTCTTGTTCCAAATAAATAGCATAAGCCTCAATTAATTTTTTTACCGAAGAAATATTTAAATCTAATGAAGATTTTAAGTCACTTTTTAATTTTGAAAAAACTACACTTTTCTTTAAATCACTTTCCTTAATTGTTTGATATGGCTTAATTTTCTTTTTGGCACTTGTCATATCATTTGATGCTTCTTCCTGCAAATCATTTACTCTTGCTTCATCATCTTCATATAAGAAAACACACTCGCCAAGCTTTTCGCCATAAACATTATATACAACACCAAAACCTTTTTCGTAATACAAAGCTTGCTTAATTCTAAGAAACTTCACATCTACTGATTTTTTCTCATATTTTTTTTTCTTTTTAGCATATTTACTAATCTTACTTTCTTCTTCACTTATCTGAGATGATAATTTATCGCCTTTTTCAATATTAGTTTTTGCTTTTGCTATCTGATCTTTTTCATTAGCAGTTAAATGATCATTCATAAATGAAAATAAATCATCGTCATCAATTTGTGCAATTAAGCTACTTGGTTGAAAAACAAAAAGAAACAAAAACATTAGGGATATGATACTTAACTTTTTCATGTGTTTAGATTTTAAATTAATTATTAAGTAAGAGATTTATTTAAATTTTACACTCTTACTTTAAAAAATAGTCATTGACTTTATTATTTTATCATTAAATTTTATAAATATATACTTTTAAAAGTAAGAATACTTTTAAAATAATACAATTATTTTGCCATTTGCTTTCGCAAATATAGTTATCGTAATGCTTTTATTCAAATAGTATTTTATAAGTTTCTTATTAAGATTAAAGAACTTGAATTATAAATATTTTTTATTGTTAATAAATTTCCAGATTTATTACACCTTCGCTTAAATACAAATAAACAAATATATAGAAATTTAATTATTTAGAATAACTCTAAATTAGATTTGTCTTTTTAAAAATCTATCAATTAATAAAATATTTTTATTTAACATATTTACATTTGCACATCAAAAATATAAAAATTTAGATGAGTAACAATAAAACTATTGAACATAAAGGAATTGTAAAAAAAATAAATGATAAATCCATCATTGTCAGTATTATAACAAATTCAGCATGCTTATCTTGTCAAGTAAAAGGCTCTTGTAATTTATCTGAAATTGAAGAAAAAGAAATTGAGGTATTAAATTTCAATAATTCATATAAAATTGGTGAAAATGTTGAAGTGTTTTTTAAAGAATCACTTGGATTCAGAGCTTTATTTTTAGCTTATATTCTTCCTTTTCTAATTGTTTTAAGCGTATTGATTATTGGTAAAATTTCAAATTTATCCGAAGGATTATCTGGATTATTATCATTAGCTAGTCTAATACCTTATTTCACAATAATTTATTTTATTAAGAACAAGCTTAAAGAAACATTTTCATTTTCAATAAAAAAAACAGAATCAGATTTTGTTTTAAATAATGCAGAATTAAAATTTTAATTTTTTAATCTAAATATCAATATAACAAACATAATAAATAATATATTTATGAGCGAAATAGTTATTTACACAATTATTACAGTTAGCGTAATAGGTATTATAGCCGCAATAATATTATTTTTTGCATCTCAAAAATTTAAAGTTTACGAAGATCCAAAAATAGATTTAGTTGAAGAGGCTTTACCTACTGCAAATTGCGGTGGTTGTGGATATCCGGGATGCAGAAACTTTGCAGAAGCATGTGTAAAAGCTGATGATTTAAGCAACTTGTACTGCCCTGTTGGTGGAAATGAAGTAATGAAAAATGTTGCTGAAATTCTTGGTAAAAATGCTGTTGATAAAGAAAAACAAGTTGCAGTTATCAGATGCTCAGGATCTTATAATGTTAGGTCAAGAACTAATAATTATGATGGTGCAGAAAACTGTACAATAGTTGCAAACTTGTATAGTGGTGATACAGGCTGCCAATTTGGATGTTTAGGCCTTGGCGAATGCGTTGATGCATGTGGTTTTGATGCAATGTATATGGATGAAGAAACAGGATTACCTGTTGTAATTCAGGATAAATGTACAGCTTGTGGCGATTGTGTTAGAGCTTGTCCTAAAGATATTATTGAACTAAGAAATGCAGGCAAAAAAGACAGGCGAATTTTCGTTTCATGTATTAATGAAGAAAAAGGAGGAATCGCAAAAAAAAGTTGCGAAGTAGCTTGTATTGGATGCAGTTTATGCGTTAAAGCTTGTAATTATGATGCAATTGAAATTAATAATTTTCTTGCATATATCGATTATGAAAAATGTGTGCTATGTAGAAAATGCGTTGATGTTTGCCCAACAGGCTCTATTCATGAAATAAATTTTCCTGCAAGGAAAATCAAACCTCAGAAAAAAGAAAAATCAGAAAATCCTGATTTAGTTAAAATAGCTAAAGACAAGAACAGTTCAGAAACAAAAGAATAAATTTATAATTAATAAAATAATAATTTTAAAATATAGCTGATGTTAAAAACTTTTTCAAAAGGCGGCGTACATCCTGCAGAAAACAAATTGTCAGCAGAGCAGTCAATAAAAACATTACCAATACCAAAAACTGTTACTATACCAATATCACAGCATATTGGTGCGCCAGCTACAGTTATTGTAAAAAAGAATGATATTGTAAAAGTAGGTCAGATAATTGCTCAAAGCGGTGGTTTTGTTTCAGCTAATATACATTCTTCAGTATCAGGTAAAGTAACTAAAATAGACTCTTTTATGGACAGCAGTGGATATAAAAAACAAGCTGTTGTTATAGATGTTGAAGGCGATGAATGGGACGAATCTATAGTTAAAAATAATGAAGTAATTAGAGATTGTAATTTAAGCTCTGAAGAAATAATTAAAAAAGTTGGCGAACTAGGTATCGTAGGGCTTGGTGGCGCAACTTTTCCTTCTCAAGTAAAACTTTCTGTTCCTAAAGGAATGACAGCTGAAGTATTAATAATAAATGGCGTTGAATGTGAGCCTTATCTTACATCAGACCATAGATTAATGCTGGAAAAAGGTCTGGAAATGCTTGTTGGAACCAGTATTTTAATGAAAGCTTTAAATGTTACAAAAGCTATTGTTGGAATTGAAAATAACAAAAAAGATGCTATTGAACATTTAACTAAACTTTCAGAAAAATTTTCAGGAATTGAAGTACAAGCTTTAAAAGTTAAGTATCCTCAAGGAGGTGAAAAACAATTAATTAAAGCTTTAATAAACAGAGAAGTTCCATCAGGAGGTTTACCAATTGCTGTCGGCGCTGTTGTTCATAATGTAGGCACAGCATATGCTGTTTACGAAGCAGTACAAAAAAACAAACCACTTTTCGAAAGAGTAGTTTCTGTTACTGGAAAATCAGTAAAAAATCCTTCAAACTATTTAACAAGAATAGGAACTTCGGTTAGCGAATTAATTGAAGCAGCAGGAGGACTACCGGAAGATACAGGAAAAGTTATAAGTGGCGGACCAATGATGGGAAAAGCTTTAAATACAATTGATGTTCCTGTTACAAAAGGTACTTCAGGTGTTTTAATAATTCCTGAAGGCGAATCGAGAAGAGGCAAAGTTAGTGATTGTATAAGATGTTCAAAATGTGTGTCTGTTTGCCCAATGGGATTAGAACCATTTTTATTAATGACAGTTGCTGAAAAACAAAATTACGAAAGAGCAGAAAAAGAAAAAACAATGGATTGTATTGAATGTGGTTCTTGTAGTTATACTTGTCCTTCAAACAGGCCATTACTTGATTATATAAGACTTTCAAAATTTGAAGTTGGAAAGATTATGCGTTCAAGAAAATCATAAATAAAAAAAAGAATTAAACAATAAAAATAAATGAGTAAATTATTCACTGTATCACCATCACCACATAATTATGGAAAAGACACAGTTCGTTCCTTAATGTATGGGGTAATTATTGCTCTAATTCCTACTTTAGCAATTTCTCTGTATTTCTTTGGATTAGGAGCATTAATAGTTACATTAGTTTCAGTAGTTTCTGCATTAATATTTGAGTATTTAATTACAAAATTTTTATTAAAAAAACAACCTGATATTTTAGACGGATCTGCACTAATTACTGGTTTGCTTCTAGCATTTAATGTTCCAAGTAATTTACCAATAATAATTATAATAATAGGAGCATTAGTAGCAATAGGAATAGGAAAAATGACTTTTGGCGGTTTAGGAAATAATCCTTTCAATCCGGCATTAGTCGGTAGAGTTTTTCTACTTATATCCTTTCCTGTTCAAATGACAAGCTGGCCTTTACCTATTCAATCCAGAATGCATTATCTTGATGCAATGACAGGAGCAACACCTTTAGGCATTGTTAAAGAAGGAATAAAAAACGGAGAAAAAGTCTCTGATTTAATGAGTCAAATACCTTCTCACATGCAACTATTTATTGGTAATATGGGAGGCTCACTTGGCGAAGTTGCAGGCATTGCTATTTTACTTGGATTAGCATGGCTTTTATATAAAAAAGTTATTACATGGCATATTCCAATATCAATGATTGGAACTATTGTTATTTTCACAGGTATTTTATGGCTAATTAATCCTGACAAATATCTTGACCCTTTATTTCACGTGCTAACAGGAGGTGTTTTACTTGGCGCAGTATTTATGGCAACAGATTATGTTACATCACCAATGACACATAAAGGAATGATTATTTTCGGAATAGGAATCGGGTTTTTAACTGTTATAATAAGGATTTTTGGAGCATATCCTGAAGGAGTTTCTTTCGCAATATTAATAATGAATGCCTTTGTTCCTTTAATTAATATGTATGTTAAACCTAAACGATTTGGGGAGGTTATTAATAATGGCTAAAAAAACAGAATCAACACTAAAAAATATGCTTGTCGCATTATTTGTGATTGCATTTATTTCTTCAACTACCTTAGGCTATGTTTATGAATTTACCAAAGGCCCAATATCTGATGCCAGATTAAAAAAGAAAGTTGAAGCAATTAAAATTGTGGTTCCAGAATTCACAAATAACCCCAATTTAGATTCATACAAAATACCATCAGATATGCCTGATAGCTTAGAATGCTATCCTGCATATAAAGATTCTACATTAGTAGGAACTGCCATTAGAACTTTTAGTGATATTGGTTTTTCTAAAAGAATATATCTTATGGTTGGGTTTTTACCAAATGGTACTATTCATAACATAAGTGTATTAGAGCATTCTGAAACACCAGGTCTGGGAGATAAAATGGATAAAAAGAAATCGAAGTGGAGCGAACAATTTAACGGAAAAAATCCTGAATCTTATAAATTAAAAGTTACAAAAGATGGAGGAAATGTTGATGCTATTACAGCAGCCACAATTTCTTCAAGAGCATACGCACAAGCTGTAGATAGAGCATATAAAGCTTATATGGCTAATAAAAAATAGTATTTAGTATATTGAATTTAGTTGTACCAATGACTAATAACAAATATACTAATGGCATATTAAATTAAGAAAAAAAATAAAAAATATAGAATATCTATAACCCCAACATACTTAAATTATGAGTAAAATAAATTTAGTAACTAAAGGTTTTTTAAAAGAAAACGCAGTTTTAGTATTGTTTCTTGGTCTTTGTCCTACTTTGGGAACAACAACATCAGCAATAAACGGACTTGCAATGGGGCTTGCAACAACTTTTGTATTAATTATGTCAAACACTGTTGTATCGCTTGTTAAAAGCTTAATTCCTGATATGGTTAGAATTCCTGCTTTTATTGTAATAATTGCAACTTTTGTTACCGTTGTAGAATTAACAATGCAAGCTTTTGTACCTGAATTATTTGAAGTTTTAGGATTATTTATTCCTCTTATTGTAGTAAACTGTATCATACTTGGCAGAGCAGAAGCTTTTGCATCTAAAAATAATGTTTTTGATTCTATACTTGATGGATTAGGAATGGGATTAGGTTTTGCATTTGCTTTAACTATTTTAGGTGCTATTCGTGAAATTTTAGGTAGCGGAGCTATTTTTGGAATGAAGTTTTTTAGTGGCGATGGCATGCTTGTTTTTGTACTAGCACCTGGTGCGTTCCTTGTTTTAGGATATTTAATTGCTATTACAAATAAAATAAATAGTAAAAAGGCATAATGATATATCAAATTTTGATTAAAAATAAAAAAGACAAAGATGAAAAAAATATTATTATTTTTGATTTTAATTGTTTATAATTATATAATTGTCTATGGACAAGAAAGTGAAAATATGAAACAGACAAAAAACACCATTCATTTGGATGCTGCGTATATATTTATCACAGGAATGTATTCTGCTAATTATGAAAGGCAGTTTTTTTCAAAACCACATTTAAAAATAAAAATAAATATCGGATATGGTGGTTGGTATAGAATGTTGTCAGGTAATTTTACAAATTTTATTGATGGAAAATCAATTAAACTTAGTACTAATATTTTATTTGGTGCAAAAAGTCACTATTTTGAAACAGATTTAGGATATCGTTATGTTTTTTTTAATGAAGAATGGCAAAAAAATATACTCCATTTTATCCGATTGTAAATTTAGGATATAGGTATCAAAAACTAAATGGGAAAGGATTATTATTTCGGGTATTTGTTGGTTCAAGTGGAATTGGTATTGGACTTGGTAAAGTTTTTTTAAAAAATTTTACATTTTATTGAATTAATTAGTGTTTGTCCATAAAGTCGGAACATTAGCACCAACGGTGCGCAAGCAATAGCCCAGTGCAAAGCACTGGGTTGGAATTAAGCGAGTTACAAAAGCTCTGAAAGAGCGAAAGCAAAATATTTTCAGAAATATCGAATTTATGGACAAACACTAATTAATGGAAATAATAATACAAATTAACCTTTAATAAAATATAATTATGAAACGATATTATTATTTTACAATTATTATACTTGCTTTAATTCTAACAATTACTTTTACATTTCAAAGCGAAAAAGATAAAGTAGTGGTCAAAGACAATAATTTTAAACTTATTGTTAAGTTTGCTGAAAATATTGATAAAGGTGATAGACTCTGTGTAAAACCTGATGATTTGCTATCAGAAAACATTAAAAAACTTTTAAAACAATACAACGTAAAAGAAATATATGCAGTATTCCGAAATCGCTATGATAATAATGGAAATCTAAAATCAACAAAGATTAAATCATCAAAATCAAAAGAACTTTCATATTATCGCCGGATATTAATAAATAATAAAGAGAATGCTCAAAAACTTGCAGAACTTTTAAGAAAAGAAAAAGACATATTAAAAGCATATATCGAAGAACCTGTATTTTTTAAACCTGCTGTTACACCTAATGATAGCGATTATAATTCACAGTGGCATTTAAATGATCCAATACATCCTGATGCTGATATTGATGCAGAACAGGCATGGGATATTAATAAAGGACGCAATGATGTAATTATTGCTGTTTGCGATGGCGGTATTGATTATACTCATCCCGATTTAGAGCCGGGTGACAGAAGCAGAATAATACAAGGCTACGATTCAGGTAGTGATGATTATGATCCATTGGACGATTTACCCAATAACGCAACAAATAGTTATGCAGGGCATGGAACTAACATTGCTGGAGTTATTGGAGCAATAACTGACAACAGTAATCAAGTTGCAGGTATAATGTGGAATTGTAAAATTATGCCAATAAAAATGGTGAAATCAGGAGGAGTATCTGTTTACTACCCTTTTGGCTCGTTTAATTGGGATTTTACAGAAACGGCTTTTCCTTCAGATGTTGCAGATGGAATTGATTATGCAGTTAATAATGGTGCACATATAATTAACCTAAGTTATGGGTTTTCAGGAATGGGTTTTCCAATTGATGAAGTAGCACTAAGGATTCCTTTACTTTACGATGCTATTACAAATGCTTATAACAATAATGTAGTTTTGACTGTTTCAATGGGTAATGAATTTGAAGAAGGAAACCCAATAAATTATCCTGCTGCTTTTAATCATGAGGTAATTGCTGTTGGTGCAACAAATATTTTAAATCAGCGAGCTAATTTTTCAAGTACTGGTGTTCATATAAATGTTTCTGCTCCTGGAACTAGTATATTTACAACAGATAGATTTAGCGGAATTAATAATGCATCTGGGACATCCTTCTCAGCTCCAGTTGTTGCTGGTGTTTCAGGTTTAATTCTTTCACAAGGAAAAGATCGTAATTTCAACCTTACGAATGATGATGTAAGACATATATTAGAAATTACAGCCGATGATATTACTCGTTATGGTACTGGTTTTGATGAAGAAACCGGTCATGGCAAAGTAAATGCACGAAGGGCATTAGAGTTACTTGACCAACCTAATGTTTTATACCATGGAACTTCGTATGGAGGAAGTACATCTAAAACAAATTTAAGCAACTGGTCTTTTATAGGAAATAGATGGGGTTTAGCAGCAGGTATTTATTATGATGTTGATCGTTATGAAATAACCAAACATATTACTTTTGATATTCCATTTTTTAATATTCCGGAAGTTTGGTTAAGAAATAGAGAATGTGTTAGTTTGAGCATTGCTAATGGTAATGATGGTTTTCCCTTTGCAGAAATTAGCAATATTTCTGAAACAGGATTTGATGTTACATATTATTCATATTATGTAAGGTATAATTCGTTAATACAAGCAATAAACAAATGGGTTCCGGCAGCTCCAAATTCAACTAAAATTGAATACACAGCAGTTGGTGTACCAAATTTAGTATCTATTTCCGGTTCTTCCACAGTCTGCAACTCAAACAGCACATTTACACTACACAACCGTCCACTTGGCTCAACTATAACATGGACAAAAAGTAGTAACCTAACTTATGTAAGTGGACAAGGAACAAATAACTATACAGTAAAAGCAAATGGTAGTGGCACAGGTCATGTAACAGCAAATGTTAATGGTGTTTCATTTAAAAAAGAAATTAATGTTAGACCAAGTTATCCAATTGGGGCTATAAATGGACCAAGACAATTAACTCCAGGTTTAGATGCTACTTATAGTGTAAATAATTATTCTAATCTATCCTATACTTGGTCTATTCCATCAGGTTGTTTTGCTCATTATTGTTGGGATATTATTTCAGGGCAAGGAACTAATAGTTTAAGAATTAGAGCCGGTAGTACAGGTCGTAAAACTATAAGTGTTGTAGCACGTAATATTTGCGGTATAGTTAGCAGCCAGTATAAATCTATAAATGTGCAAGACCCTTATGGAAATGGAAATGGAAATGGCAATGGGAATGATAATGGTAATGGAGGCGATGAAGATCCTTGCTTCCATATATGAGTATATCTCCAAACCCGGAGATAGGAGGCGATATTATAGGAACTGTAATTTATCCTCCATACGATCCCTGTGATAACAATAATATTTTGAAACAAAGTGTTAGCTATGATTGGCATATTTATAATAAAAGAGGTACAGAAGTTTATAAAAATATAAATTCAAACATAACAAGCCTAAATATTGGAACATTAAATCTTAAAAAAGGTATTTATTTTATTATTGTTTCAAATCAGAGCTTTGTAATAAAAAATAAATTTATAATCAGATAATTGAAAAATAATAAATTATGGAATACGTATTAATTGTAATTTCGGCAGTTTTTGTTAACAATATAGTTTTAGCAAAATTTTTAGGTGTATGTCCGTTTATTGGCGTATCAAAAAAAGTAGAAACCGCTCTTGGAATGGCAGGCGCTGTAACATTTGTTATGGTTATCGCAACAATTGTAACCTATCTTCTTCAAAAATATGTTCTTGAAGCAAACGGTATACAATTTATGCAAACTATAACATTTATTTTAGTAATTGCATCTTTAGTTCAACTTGTAGAAATTATACTAAAAAAAGTAAGTCCTTCCTTGTTTCAGGCTTTGGGTATTTTTCTTCCTTTAATCACAACAAACTGTGCTGTTCTTGGTGTTGCTATTCTTTCTGCAGGCAGACCAGATGGACTTTTAGAAAGTGTAGTTTTTGCAACTTCAAATGCAGTAGGCTTTGGATTAGCTTTAATAATTTTTTCAGGAATTAGAGAACAATTGGAATTAGCAAACATACCAAAAGGAATGCAAGGTGTTCCTATTGCTTTTATTGTTGCCGGATTATTAGCAATGGCATTTATGGGTTTTACAGGAATTGCTTAAAAAATATATTTCTAAAAAAATAAAAGGCTTGATTTGTTACAAAACATATCAAGCCTTTTTTATTTATACTTATAGATTAACATCAAATTTATATCTTTGTTAAATAAAATTAAGCATTAAAAAATTATAAAAATGATAAATAAGCAACTATTAGATCCAAAAAGCATAGTAATTGTTGGCGGTTCAATTGATAATAGAAAACCGGGCGGAAAAGTTTTAAAAAACATTATTGATGGCGGATTTAAAGGCAAATTATATGCTGTAAATCCTAAAGAATCAGAAGTTCAAGGAATTAAAAGCTATAACAAAGCTGAAGATTTACCTGATGTTGATTTAGCAATTATTGCAATACCTGCCGCTTTTTGTGTTGATTTAATTGATGTTTTAGCAAATAAAAAAAATACACGAGCTTTTATTATTCTATCTGCCGGTTTTAGCGAAGTTGGCGCCGAAGGCAAAATAATTGAAGATAAAATAGTTAAAATAATAAATAGTGTTGATGGAGTTTTAATCGGTCCAAACGGAGTTGGAGTTTTAACTCCGAATTATCACGGAGTATTTACAGAACCAATTCCGAAATTAGATAAAAATGGTGTCGATTTCATATCAGGTTCTGGAGCAACTGCTGTTTTTATTATTGAAACCGGCGTTTCAAAAGGTCTTACTTTTGCTAATATCTTTTCGGTAGGAAATAGTGCACAAACAGGCGTAGAAGACATTTTAAAATATATGGACGAAACTTTTAGCCCGGAAAAAAGTCCGAAAATAAAACTTCTTTATTTAGAGAATATAAATAACCCAAGAATGCTTTTAAAACATGCTTCTTCTTTGATAAGAAAAGGATGTAAAATAGCAGCGATAAAAGCAGGAAGCTCAGACGCAGGAAGCAGAGCAGCTTCATCGCACACTGGTGCTTTGGCAAGCTCAGACGTTGCCGTTGATGCATTATTTAAAAAAGCAGGAATTGTTCGATGCTACGGAAGAAATGATTTAGCTTCTGTTGCATCTGTATTCAAACAGCCAAAAGCAAAAGGAAATAATTTTGCAATTATAACACATGCAGGCGGCCCGGCGGTTATGCTTACTGATGTCCTGTCAAAAGGCGGTTTAAAAGTACCTGAAATAAAAAATGAATTTTCCAAATTCCTTATGGATGAATTATTTGCAGGCTCTTCAGTATCTAATCCAATTGATTTTTTGGCAACCGGAACTGCAAGCCAATTAGGAACTATTATTGAATACACAAATAAAAAGTTTGATGAAATTGATGCAATGGCTGTTATATTTGGAACACCTGGTCTTTTCAGAGTTTTTGATGCTTATGAAGTATTAAATAGTAAGATGCAAAATTCTTTGAAACCGATTTATCCTGTTTTACCTTCCGAAACAGTTGCTAAAGAAGAAATTGAAGAGTTTGTATCAAAAGGCAATGTTTATTTTCCAGATGAAGTAATACTTGGCGAAGCTTTAACAAAAGTTTATAATACACCCGAACCTGCAAATACAGATATTGATTTTTGTTTTGCTGATGAAGTTAAAATCAGAAAAGTAATAACAGAATCAAAATCGGGATATTTAGAACCTGAAAAAGTTCAGGAATTGCTTGATGCAGTAGAAATTCCGAGAGCCAAAGAAGGTGTTTTTACTACAAAAAAAACTGCAAAAAACTTTATGAAAGAAATTAACTTTCCGATAGTAATGAAAGTAGTTGGTCCGGTTCATAAATCTGATGTTGGAGGTGTTATTTTAAATATCAATTCTATTGAAGAACTAGAAAATACTTTTGATAAACTGATGCAAATAAAAGACGCTGAAGCTGTATTAATTCAACCAATGGTTTCGGGTATGGAATTATTTGTTGGTGCTAAAAAAGAAGACAAATTTGGGCATTTAATTTTAGTTGGATTAGGAGGAATTTTTATCGAAGCATTAAAAGATGTTTCGGCAGGATTAGCTCCTTTAAGCGAAAACGAAGCACTTTCAATGATAAAATCTTTAAAATCATATAAAATAATACAAGGAATAAGAGGGCAAGCTGGTGCTGATGAACACAAACTTGCTGATATTATGGTTAAATTAAGCGCCCTACTCCATTATGCACCCGAAATAGCAGAACTTGATTTAAATCCATTACTTGCAGAAGGCGAAAACATTATTGGAGTAGATGCAAGAATAAGAATAGAAAAATAATCACATTAATGCTTTAAAAACACAAGCTATAAACTCTAAATTATGCAGGTATGGATGCAGTTTTAAATATTAAAACATTAACATTTACATGGATAACTTATTTGTAAATATGAAAAAAAGCTATCGCATAGCAGTTAAAAACTACTGCGATAATAAGTCGAAATTGCAAACTTCGAGCTGAGAATATCCTTGGCTATTCAAAAAATTATAAATATGCTTTATTTAATTTTTGAGATAACATTTTCCAGAACTTCTACTTTTATTTTTAAAATTTTG